>JAWVYT010000259.1:0-4325 GCA_033722595.1 Longimicrobiales bacterium | reverse complement strand
TCGGCGGCCAGACCCACACGGGCGCGGCGAAGACGTCGCTGACGAACGAGGACATCACGTGGGAGACCACGACGGCGACGAACATCGGCGTGGACGCGTCGTTCCTGAGCAGCCGGCTGACGATCTCGGCCGACCTCTACCAGCGTCGGACCGAGGATATCCTCCTGGACCTGCCGATCCCGGGCATCGTGGGGCGCGGCGCCCCGACGCAGAACGCCGGGGTCGTGGAGAACAACGGCTGGGAGCTGTCGGTGAACTGGCGGGAGCGCGCGGCGAACGAGGGCGACTTCAGCTACTCCATCGACTTCAACCTCTCCGACAACCGCAACGAGGTCGTCGACCTGGTGGGCACCGGCCCGTACATCAGCTGGATGTGGGCCACCATCGAAGGGCAGCCGATCGGCGTGCTCTACGGCTACGAGGCCGTCGGACTGTTCCAGTCGCAGCAGGAGATCGACAACCACGCCTTCCAGCACCCGCAGACGCACCCGGGTGACGTGAAGTGGAAGGACCAGAACGAGGACGGCATCATCAACCAGGACGACAAGGTGCCGATGGGCTCGGAGCTGCCGCGCTACCAGTTCGGGCTGAACATGTCGGCGAGCTACGGGAACTTCGATGCCAGCGTATTCTTCCAGGGCGTGGGCAAGCAGGACCGCTACGTGATCCTCGGCCTGGCCGAGGGCCCGATCTGGGAGAACTACACCACCGAGTGGCACCTGGACTACTGGACGCCGGACAACCCGGACGCCCGGGTGCCCGCGCCGTACCTGTACCAGAACCAGAGCACGGCCAACCCGAACTCGTGGTGGGTCCTGGATGCGAAGTACGTGAAGCTGCGGAACCTCCAAGTCGGCTACACGCTGCCGGAGACCGCGACGAACTGGCTCGGCGTGCAGCGCATGCGCGTCTACCTCTCAGGCAAGAACCTGTGGCAGTACACCCCGATGGAGCTGGGTCTCGACCCCGAGTACCCGGGTCCGGTGGGCGACTACTACCCGCAGACGAAGTCGATCAGCCTGGGCACCAACATCAGCTTCTGAGGCGACCATGAATAGACTTCTTGCATTCACGTTCATACTCGGCCTCGCCTCTGGTGTGGTCGCGTGTGGCGACGACTTCCTCACGACGATCCCGACGGACCGGATCTCCGACGCCACGTTCTGGCAGACGGAGCAGGACTTCGAGTTCGCCGTGAACTCGGCGTACAATCAGGTGATCGCCCTCGACCAGATGTACATCGACGGCGCGACGGACCTGGCGTACTCCCAGCAGTACTGGATGCGCAACAGCCCGTACGCCGAGGGTGAGCACGACGCCCTCACCGGCTGGCACAGCGGCATCTGGGCCCGGATCTACGCCGGGCTCGCCAAGGCCAACGAGGTCCTGGCGCAGCTGGAGGGGACCGAGGTCGACCTCGATCCCACCTTCCGGGACGAGATCGAGGGCCAGGCGCGGTTCCTCCGCGGGTACTACTACCACGAGCTGCTCTGGCTCTTCGGCGGGGTGCCGCTCCTGACGGAGGTCCCGACGCCCGAGGAGGCCCGGGAGGCGAGCCGGGCGACCCGGTCCGAGGTCCACGCGCAGGTCATGGCGGACCTCCAGGCGGCGGCGGGGCTGCTGCCCACCAGCTGGCCGGGGTCGGAGTACGGCCGGGCCACCCGGGGCGCCGCCCTCGGGTACATGGCGCGAGCCGCGCTCTACGAGGCCAGCTACCAGAAGTACGCGGAGGGCAACACCACCGAGGCGGACCGGCTGTTCGGGATCGCGCGGGACGCCGCCCAGTCCGTGATGGACCTGGGCGTCTACTCGCTGCACCCGGACTTCCGTGAGATGTTCACGAACGCCGGGGAGGGGAACTCGGGGGTCATCTTCGACTACCAGATCGTGTCCGGACAGAACGGCTGGTGGGCGTGGGTGGGCTTCGCGCCGTCGTCCATGGGCGGCAACGCGGACCTGACGCCCACGCGGGCGCTGGTGGACAAGTTCTACATGGACAACGGCCTGCCCATCGACGACCCCGCGTCGGGGTACGATCCGTCGCCTCCGGTGATCACGTACGACGCCGGCGGGAACCCCACGGTCGTGTCGCTCGGGATGTACGCGAATCGGGACCCGCGCCTCTACGGCACGGTCCTGTTCCCCGGGGCCTCGTTCAACGGCACGATCTACAACACGTTCCCGGACAGCCCCACGGCCGACCGGCTGGACCAGGGGAACTTCTTCAACACCCACACCGGGTTCATGGGCCTGAAGTACGTGGATCCCGTGGACCAGTCGAACCCGTGGCAGAGCGGGCTCAACATGATCAAGCTGCGGTACGCCGACATTCTGCTCATGTACGCCGAGGCGAAGGTCGAGCTGGGTGAGATCGACGGGTCGGCCAGCGCCGCGTTCAACGAGGTGCGGGCCCGGCCGAGCGTGAACATGCCGGCCATCGACTTCAGCGCCATGAGCGCGCAGGAGCGGATGGACCTGATCCAGAACGAGCGGGCCGTCGAGTTCGCCTGGGAGGGGCTGCGCCTCGCGGACATCCGCCGCTGGCGGATCGCCGAGACGGTCATGCCCGGCGACGTGTTCGGGATCGACTACGACGATGGCAGCGGGAACATCGTGACCGTGTCCGCCGCGCTGAACACGCCGCGGCTGTTCACGGCGCCACGGGACTACCTGTGGCCGATCCCCGCCTCCGAGCTGGACCTGACGGACTTCCAGCAGAACCCCGGCTACTGACCCTCAGTCGCCGGCACGAGGCGTAAACAGAGACGTCGAGGGGGTCCGATTCCGGGCCCCCTCGACGTCTTTTGTGCTTCCCGGCCGGCCGCTTTCGCGCCGGGGCCGGGATCCGGCCTTCCCCGGAGCTCGGGCGCTACGGCCGGCGCGTGGTGACCAGCAGCACGCCGTTCGCGCCCCGCAGCCCGTAGGTCGCGGCGGATGCGCCCTTCAGCACCTCGATCCGATCGACATCGTCCGGGTTCATGCTCAACAGCGTCGCACCCGAGGACTGCACGCCGTCGATGACGATGAGCGCCTGGTTGCTCCCCGTAATCGTCGACGGCCCTCGGATCTCGATGTAGATCGTGCCGGCGAACCGCCGCACGAACACCCCGGCGAGCCGACCCTCGATCATCTCCTCCATGCTGGTGGCGGCCGTGTACAGCTCGTCGCCCTCGAGCACGTTGCCGCTGTCCAGCTCGACGGGCTGCGGCTCCTCGCCCGGTGCGTCCATCCGCTGCTGGCATCCCGCGAGACTCACGCCGAGCAGCAGGAGTCCGGAAACCAGGACTGCGTCGTGAGCTCGATGCTGCGAGAATGCCATTGCTCCTCCTGTTCCAGGGACGCCACTGCGTGCGTGAAGTGGGGGACGCGCCCCGGCGGATCGCCGGGAAGAGAGCGTCGTGGCGGCCCGAGCGCCCGTCGAAAGATAACGCGACTCCCCCGAACGATCCAAGGATCGCCCGTCCCGGGCGGGCGACGATCCGCCGATCCACGGTCGCGGAGATCGCCTCGCCGGCATGCATTTCGCACCCCCTCGAGGCGACGACAGCGACGCGTCCGGCCCGGTCCGGCGCGACACGATCCGCTCGAGGGAGGACCCATGGGAAGGCACCTGATCGCCACAGTCCTGTTGATCGGAGCGGCCGCGGCCTGCGATCCCGGCGAGGAGCCGGACGCCGGCGAGGCGCCGGCGGCCGAGCCCGTCCCCGTTCGTCAGCCGGCCACCACGCCACCGCCGGACGACACGATGGAGGCCATCGACACGCTGGACGTGGACGATGTGACGGCCCCGGCCGACACCGGCGGCTGAGCCCGGACCGGGCAGAGCTTCCCCGGGGGCGTCAGAGCCTCCGGCGATACCGGGAGGCCGTCGACACCCGCTGGACACCCCTCAGGGCCGCGCCCCCCCGGTGCCGGGCTCGTCCCCGCTCCGGGGCAGCCGCGAGCGGTCCAGCTCTTCGAGCGCGTCCGTGCGCACCACCCGGATCCCGAAGATGGCGGGCACCCGGCTCTCCTCCTGCGCCTGGAACCGGATCGTCACGCTGTTCTTGCCGTGCATCACGTCCTGCGGGATCGGGAACCGGGCGTCGTAGAAGCGGGGCGGGTCCGTCCGGTCGACGTGGTGTTCGGCCACGACCTGGTTGTTGACCAGGATCTGGAAATCCGCCGGTGAGTGCCGCCGGTCATCGCTGTGGAAGGTGAGCAGCAGCGTCATGGGTGCGGCCGGCTCGATGGGCACATCGTAGGAGAACCAGCTCTCCGACCAGCGCGCCCGGCGGCCCTCGATCCGGTACCCGCGGGTGCCCTCCCCCTCCCGGAGCGCGAAC
>JAWVYT010000258.1:0-4334 GCA_033722595.1 Longimicrobiales bacterium | reverse complement strand
TTGGCGACATCCACCAGCCCGACCGGGACGGCCGCCTTCCACCCCAGGACGCGAAAGACGTTGGTCGCCCCGAGGTTGCCGCTGCCGTGCTCTCTCAGGTCGATCCCGTGGAACCAGCGTCCCACGATGTAGCTGGTGGGCGTGGCCCCCAGCAGGTAGGCCAGGAGGACGAGGGCCCAGATCACCGCCGCGTCTCCTTGCGGCTGCGGAACTTGATCCGGATCGGCGAGCCGATGAAGCCCCACCGGTCGCGGAACCCGTTGTACAGGTACCGGCGGTAGTTGTCGGTGATGCCCAGCCTCTGGTTCACGAAGATCACGAAGGTCGGGGGATTCGTGCCGCTCTGCGTCGCGTACAGCAGCTTGACCGGTCGACCCCGATAATGCGGCGGCGGCTGCCGGTCCGCCAGTTCCCGCAGCACGTCATTGACCTCGGCGGTGGGCACGCGCCGGGCCCGCTCCTCCGCCACCTCCAGGAGGCGGTCCAGCGTCTTGTGGACCCGCAGCCCCGTCAGCGCGGAGGTGAAGATCACCGGCGCCCACCGGAGCGACGGCGCCCGCTCGCGGATGTACCGCTCGAACGCCGGCGCCGTGACGTCGTCCTTCTCCACCAGGTCCCACTTGTTGACCACCACGACCAGGCCGCAGCCGGCGTCCCACGCCTTCTCGGCGATCTTGAGGTCCTGGACGTGGATCGGCTCCGTGCCGTCGACGAGGAGCAGGCAGACGTCGGACCGCTCCACCGCCCGCTCGGTCCGGAGCGCGCTGTAGAACTCCAGGTCCTCGTGGATCCGGGACTGGCGCCGGAGCCCGGCCGTATCCACGAAGTTCAGCGTCCGGCCGTGGTAGCGCATCAGCGTGTCGATGCTGTCCCGCGTGGTCCCCGCCACCTCGCTCACCACCAGCCGCTCCTCGCCCAGCAGCTTGTTGATGAAGCTCGACTTGCCGACGTTCGGCTTGCCGATCACAGCGACGCTGAGCGCCTCCTCCGGCGGCTCCTCGACCTCCGGGAGGTGCTCCACGATCGCGTCCAGCGCGTCGCCGGACCCCTTCCCCGACAGCGCGCTCACGGGGTGCGGCTCTCCCAGCCCGAGCTCCCAGAAGTCCAGGTACGACAGGTCCTCCGGGAGGTTGTCGACCTTGTTCACGAGCAGCACCACCGGGACATCGTTCTTGCGGAGGATGTCGGCGATCTTCAGGTCCAGCGGCTGGACGCCCGCCTTCGTGTCGACCACGAAGGCCACTACGTGGGCCTCGGCCAGCGCCGCCTCCACCTGCCGGCGCACGGCCGCGGCCATCGGCTCGTCGGCGTCCGGCTCGAGACCGCCCGTGTCGACGATGTAGAACTCCCTTCCGGCCCAGTCGGCCCGCTCGAAGTTCCGGTCGCGGGTCACCCCCGGCGTGTCCTCGACGATCGCCTTCCTGCGTCCCAGGACCCGGTTGAAGAGCGTGGACTTGCCGACGTTGGGCCGGCCGACCACGGCCACAGACGGGAGCGGTCGGCTCACAGCCGGGACAGGGCGCCGGAGAGGGTGTGCGCAGGCACCAGCCGAGGCGCCACCGCGCCAGCGACCTCGGTGTACGGAACGCTGTCGATGAACAGCGCGTCGTCGTTCAGCGCTTCGGCGGGGATCAGCACCGTGTCGAGCCCGTCCTCGGCGGCGATCGCGTCGCGGACGTCCTCCCCCGGCAGGAGCCCCGCCGTGGTCACGGTCGGACCGAACAGCCGGTTCTCCACGGGGATCAGCCGGATCCGCGCGCCGGTGGCCGACGCCAGCTCCGCCACCGCTCCGGACATCACCGCCGCCATCCGGGTGCCCGTCACGATGCCGAGGCTTCGCCTGGTGAGCGGCGGTGGGTCGGCCGCGAGCGTCGCCGCGTCGTCCAGGAACTGCCGGACGGCACCGACGCCGTTCTCGGTCAGCGGCCAGTCGTCGTAGTACGTCGCGTCCGGGACGGGCTCGCCCGCCGTCAGGAACAGCTCGTCGGCGGCGTAGACCCACCCTCGGCCGCGATCCTGCCGGGCCCGGGTGCGGAAGCCATCGACCTGGGCAATGGCCCGGCATGCCTCCTCGTCGGTCAGCAGCCGGACGGGCCGATCGAGGTTGTATCGCGTCAGCCCCACGGGCACCACGGAGAGCGAGAGCACGTTCGGCCCCAGCCCCCAGAGGTCGCGCATGGTGCGATCCAGGTGCGCGCCGTCGTTCCAGCCGGGGCACAGCACCACCTGTGTATGGACCTCCGTGCCGGCCTCCGTGAGCTGCGTCAGCTTGTCCAGGATGTCACCGCCCCGCGGGACGCCCAGGAGCCTCATCCGGACTTCGGGCTCCGTCGCGTGCACGCTGACATAGAGCGGGGACAGCCGCTGGTCGATGAGGCGCTCGAAGCCCTTCGGTCCCAGGTTGGTCAGCGTCACGTAGCTGCCGTACGTGAACGAGAGCCGGAAATCGTCGTCCCGCAGGTACAGCGAGTCGCGCACCCCCGGCGGGTTGCCGTCGATGAAGCAGAAGACGCACTTGTTGGCGCACTCTCGCACCGCGTCCGGGCCGGGCACGACGCCCAGGGCCTCACCGGCCGGCTTCTCGATGTCGTAGAGGGCCCCCTGCCCCGACGGGTCCTGGACCTCGATCTCCAGTCGACCGTCGGCCTCCATGAACCGGAAGTCGATGGTGTCCCGGACGATGTCGCCGTTGATCCGCACGATGCGGCTGCCGATCCGGAGCTCCAGCTCTTCGGCGATGCTGCCCGGCAGGATTTCGGCGATGCGTACCATGCTTCCCTCACGACGAAGGGCGGCCCCGTGGACCGCCCTCGCTCCGATTACGAGACCGTCACACACGAGTACCCGGGCACACCGCCCGGGTTTCGTCCCGCCACGGCGGTATGTGCGGGCTCAGGCCAGCAGCTCGCCGCACGCGGAGCAGCGGGTCTCGCCCTCGTCGTACGGCTCTCCGCAGTTCGGGCAGCCGAAGGCCACGTCGCCCACGGCGTCCCGGTGGGCTTCCAGCACGTGCTGCGCTTCCTGGTAGGCGTAGTTCGGGACCAGGACCCGGACGTGCGCCAGGTCGCCGAACTCTACCGGAAAGGCGGAATGGTCCTTCTTGGAGAGGATCCGGCTGTCGATCCCCTCCGCCTGCAGGTTGTCCTCGATCAGCTGGGCCTGGACCTCGTCCGGGATCGCCAGCACCTCGGCCCAGCCTTCCACGATCGGCACGTCGCCGTGGTCCTCGCACCGGTGGTACCGGTCGCCCACCTCGCACTCCTCACAGAGATGGACGCCGCACAGCGCGCACTGCCCGGGGGCCTCGCGTTCCGGGTGCCGATCGCACGCCTTCGGGACGGCCAGGTGCCCGCACGCGGGGCACGCTTCCGCCGTGGCCGCGATGGTCTCGCGGCAGTGATCGCAGGTCCGGGTCTCATCGAGGAGACCGTACCCGCAGCTCGGGCACACCGCCAGCCCGTCGGCGACCCGCGTCCCGCAGTCCGGACATTCTTGCATCGTATTCGTCTCCCCTTCGGTGTCGGCCGTCCCGCAAAGCGTACGGCCCGCGCCCCCAAATGGAAAGGCGCCGGCCCGGGTGGACCGACGCCTCGCCGTTCGGAGCCGGGCCGTCGTCAGTTGATGACTTCGTACATCCAGCCGGCGAACTGGTCGGCCCCCACGTCCAGCGTGGTCTGGAACTGGGCCGCAGCGTTCTGCTCCGGCGCGTTCACCGTGACCGTGGAGGAGCCCAGCACGTTCCCGTCGACATCCACCAGCGAGAACTGGAGCTGGACCTCGTCGCCCGGGTTGCCCGTCAGGTTGCGCAGCTGGCCCGAGATCATCGTTTGGCTGTCACCGCGCGCCGTCACGGAGATGGAGGTCACCTCGTACGGCTGCTGCTGGTACGTCCGATAGAGCTCCTGCGTCCGGCGGGTCAGCTCCTGGGCCTCCTGCTCGTCGGCGATGTCCGCCTGGCCCCGCAGCGAGCGGAGCATGAACGAGAGCAGGTTGCGATTCAGCGGGTCGTAGGCCCGGACCTGCTCGGCCGCGGCCAGCAGGTCGTCGTAGATCTCGGCCAGCTCCTGGTCCCGCTCGGCCGAGGGCTCCAGCTCCTCGATCTCCACCGCCTGCGAGTACAGGGACTGCACCAGGTTCAGGAGGGCGTCCCGGGAGTACGGGTTCTGCTCGGCGGCCTGCTGGAAGGCCTCGGCCGCTCGCGCGTAATCGCCGGTGTTGAAGAACCCGATCCCGATCTGGAAGTACTCCGCGCTCGTCAGGTCCTCGCGCTGCGAGATCTCGTCGTACAGCGCCTCGGCTGCCTCGGCGTCGCCGCCCTGCGCCAGGAACCCGGC
>JAWVYT010000257.1:0-4345 GCA_033722595.1 Longimicrobiales bacterium | reverse complement strand
GTGAACGCGTCGGTCCCGAAGACGCTGATCCAGTACCTGATCCGGTGGGTGGTCGACCAGCGCGAGTTCGACGACGAGACGTCGGCCGTGCTCATGGACATCCTGAACACCGAGATCTCGCCGGAGCTCGTCCCCGGCGAGGACGGCGACGAGGCCGAGGGGCCGGCCCAGAGCACCCAGGAAGTGGTGGGGCCGTTCGAGCTCCAGGACTTCCACCTCTACTTCATCAGCCGCTACGGTTTCCGCCCCAGCAAGGTCGCGTTCATCGCCCACGCGGCGTGGGGCGACCGCGAGAAGGGCGACTGGCCCGACGTCATCCCCGACGAGGGCCGGCGGGAGTACGACCTGTCGGAGATCAAGGAGTGGCTCGAGGTCTTCCTCTACCGCTTCTTCGAGATCAGCCAGTTCAAGCGCTCCGCCATGCCCAACGGCCCCAAGGTCGGCTCCGGCGGCTCGCTGAGCCCGCGCGGCGACTGGCGGGCGCCCAGCGACTCCAGCGCCACGCCCTGGCTCGAGGAGCTCCGACGCAACGTGCCCTGAACTCGGGGAGGTCCCCAGCCGCAACGTGCCTGACCCGGCTGCGCACCCTGAACCCTCGCGGAGATCCAGATGGCGCCAGTGGAACGGTCAGAGGGCACTCAGAGGAACGACCAGAGGTCCGGGTCGACCGACAGGATCAGCGCGCCATCCCAGCGGTCGGTCCGCACCCCGTAGTCGACACGCAGGAGCCCATCGATGAGCCCGACGCCGACCCCGACGCTCGTCGCGACCCCGTCGGTCGGGGCGGGGGTCCACGGCGCCAGCCCTGATGTCGCCGCCGCATTGGGCACCGGAGGCGACGCGCCCAGCGAAGCCCAGCCGGCGGCCGCGAACGCCCGCAGCCGCAGCCAGCGCGGTACGATCGTCCGCCAGACGGTCGCGTCGACGACCGCGACCTGGTCGCCGACATACGCGTGGAAGCCGTGGCCGGGCAGCGTGTTCCGCCCGCCCAGATACCAGAGGTGCTGGTCCGGGACGGCGCCGACGTTGAGCCCCGCGGTGGCCCGGAGCTCGAGCGCCGTCGCCCGGCGGGAGCCCGTCCAGCGGGCCGTGGCGTCGACCCGGAGCCGGCCGAAGGCGCCCTCCGCCCGATCCTCGGCGACCCAACGGCCGCCATCGTCCTCGACCGGGCCCGCGGTGTCCGCGCCTGCGGGACGCCAGAACCACCCCGACTCCATGCGCGACGCGAGCTGCAGCGCGACGGGTCCCACCGCTGCCCGGAGCTCGTAGCCGAGCGCAACGGCCGCGCGGGTCCCGTCGCTGACCGGCGGGACCGGTCGGAAGCGGCGATCGCCGATGGGGGCATCGATCCGCGCCTGCGGGAGCGTCGGATAGACGTCCACCCCGGCCGAGACCCGGAAGCGACCTGTCCGGGCGTCCCCGACGGTCAGACCCAGCGTCCCGCCGCTGGCCAGCGCCACATCCCGGAAATCCTCACCGAACACCGCGGCGAGCGACGAGAGAACCCCGGCCGCGGCCGGCCGGATCCCGAGCTCGACCGGGTCGTTGAGGTACGCCCGCGCCCGGAGCGCCGGGCCGCGGGGCCGACCGGCCGGCTGCCAGCCCACCTCCGCCGTGGGCCTGCGGCTGCCCCACGCGTACCCCGCGTACCCGTACAGCTCCCCACGGCCGAGGCCGTACACGAGCCCCGCACCCGTCACCAGGCCCTCGGTCCGATCGAAGCGCAGGATATCGGAGCCCGTCGGCGTGTAGAACCGGAGCTCGGGGATCCCCCGGAGGAACCGCTCCCGGAGGATCCGACCCGCGATAGCGTCGACATCGACCTCGTCCAGCGTGCCGGGATCGGTGCCGGGCGCCAACCCGACATCGTCGAGGCCGTCGAAGAGCCCCTCATCGAAGTCGTACGCCGCCAGCGCCTCGGGGCCGGCGCCCAGGACCACCTCCCGCCCGCCGAAGAACGCCGGCGGCAGCGACACGTTGAGCTCGTAGCGCTCGACCGTCAGCGCCGCGCGGATCACCGTGCCCACATCGATGTCGAACTGGGGCAGCTCGCGACGGACCAGCAGCCGCTGCTCCCGGGGCAGCCAGTACTCGCCCTCCCACAGCGCGTTCTCGAGCATCACCTCCACCCGCTCGTTCCGGGGATCGAGATACGACGCAGGGGTGAACGTGAACGCGAGCCGGACCAGGTCACCACGTCGCCGCTCCAGATAGAGCGATCCCACGATCCCCGGCAGATCGAAGTTCTTCGGCCGGACCCTGACCTCGTAGACCCGGATCGGTTCCGGCTCACCCGGCAGCCGGATGATCGTGGAGTCGGCGAGCCGGAAGTCGTAGTACCCGCCACCCATGCGCGCCAGCGGATGAATCACGTTGCGGACATCCCGACCCTCCCCGACCCGGATCACGTCGCCGAACCCGTTCTGGATGACCGTGTACCGGTCCAGGTAGTACCGGAAGTCCTGGATGGGGAACTGCTCCTCCGACCGCATCCCCTGGATCACCTGCTTCACACGGTCCGGCTGCGCCCAGAACAGCTCCAGCGCCACCTGGTCCGCCCGCAGCAGAATCGGCTCGGGGTTCTCCTCCCGGTCGATGAAGAAGTAGATATGCCCTGCAACATCCGCCCGGTAGGTCGCGAGCGACGAGTCCAGCACCGGCTCCTGGCGGCGTTCCCGCGCCCGCTCCACGAGCTCGAGAACCCGCTCGCCGTTCCACTCGCCGTCGCCCTCAGGGACCTGCCGTGCCTCCGCACCGGTCTCCTGGCCGGTGTCCCTGACAGCCGCCTGAACAGCACCCGGACGTGCGTCCCGAACTGCGTCCAGGCCAGTGTCCTGGCCGGCAACGCCCCCGGCGGGCCACGCCAGCCCGGTCAGCACGATCTCGACCATCACGGCCGTGATCAGCACCCCAGCCCCACCTCTGGACCCGCTCTGAAATTCCCTCATGGCTGCCATGATAGGGCGGCGAGAATCCAGGCAGCAAGCGATCCCGGCACCGCCAGGGCGGCCGATGGAAAGGATCCAGATCGGTCCGGCGGAAACGATCTTGATCAGTCCGGTAGAGACGATTCCGACCAATCCGGTGGAAACGATTCAGGCCAATCCGGCGGGAACGATTCTGACCAGTCCGGCGGGAACGATTCAGGCCCATCCGGTGAAGGCCAGCCAGAACGGGTGCGGACCCGCCTCAGTCGTCAGTTGAGACATGCCAGAGAGAGCCCGGTTCCACGCCAAGTAGTTGTCCAGGTAACGCGTCGCGACCCCCCGGAAGCGACGAATCCACCTCCGAAGACCGACGACGTACCCGCGTACCGCGCGAACGTCCGAAGAAGTGATCAGAGCGCGTCGGTACCGGGCTCCGACCCGGTCGGCGAGCACCGCAACGGCACCGAACGGGCCGCTGACGTCGACGAGCTCGGACCCCGGCTGCACCCGGTCGCCCAGCGCCCCGGCCAGCACGTCAGACCGAGGCCGCACCGAGCCGGTGGCGCCGCTCGCCACCCGGCCTCTCTCGTCGACTGCCACGAAGACCCACACCCGCTCACGGGGATATGCGACCCGAGCGCCCGGCCTCGTCCCCCGAAGCGGCTCGCGTCTGTGTTCCGGACCTGAACGTCTCCCTTTCTCGGAGTACGGAAACCAGGTCTCCCCGAAGACAATGGTGCCGCCAAGCGCGGTGTCGTCTGCAGATTCCAGCGCCCCCAGAATACGATGCCTCCAGCGGAACGCCGTCCCGAGGTGCACGCCCGTACCGGCGGCGGTCCGCCGGAGCGTGCAGCTGCGACGCATATAGTCGCAATACGCGGCCCAGCAGTCGATTCGTTTCAGCCAGGCCAGGGGCGTGCCAGTGAAGTCGCTGAACGTCCGCCTACAGGTCGTGCAGCGGTACCGTTGACGTCCGGAGAAGCCGCCCCAGCGCTGGACCACGCTGCTACCGCAATAGAGGCAGTGTGGGGACCCGCCACCGAAGCGAAGCTTTCTGAAGTCCTCGAACGGAAAGGAGTCGGTCCGCGGCCCTCCTAGAGAGGCGGGTTCGGGGCTGCCGGATCGATCGGATCGGAACGTCGGTTCGTGAGACATGCTCCTGGATAACCGACGAATCGGGGCACTGGAATGGCTGAACGGGCCCTACGTGCGTCGTCCGGCCGGCTCGATGGGGCGGTCCGTGTGGAGGTCGATCGAGACGGGGGAGGATCGCGACAGCGAGCCGCCGAAGGCAGCACCGGAAGGGAGCGTGGCAGCCAACGGGGAAGGAGCCTACCCTGCGGCTGAGAGGACTACGCGTCTGTTCGCAGATCCTGTTGGTGGGGAACGCCCACCAACAATTCCCGCGAACAGAGGCC
>JAWVYT010000256.1:0-4348 GCA_033722595.1 Longimicrobiales bacterium | reverse complement strand
TTGCCGATGGATCAGGTCACATCACTCCAACTGCACAAGGAGAACCATGAAGAAGCTGCTCACCGAGGTGTGCGCGGTCCTCGCCGTCAGCGTCATGGCGGAGCCCGCCGATGCGCAGGTCCAGTTCGGGGCGCAGGCCAACTACGCCGATGACTTCGACTTCGGGGTGGGCGCACGGGCCCAGTTCGGAATCGGGTCCCTGTTCGGCGAGGGCGCGCTCGAGAACCTGACCGGGTCGGTGTCGGCCGACATCTTCTTCCCGGGCTTCTGCGTGGTGGACTGCACCTACCTGGAGTTCAACTTCAACGGGCTGTACCCGATCGAGATCGAGGACAGCGACCTCGCGCCGTACGTGGGCGCCGGCCTGCACATCGGCCGGTTCTCGGTGGAGTCCGGCGGCGTCACGTCGTCGAATACCGAGGCCGGGCTGAACGCGCTCGGCGGGCTGAACTTCGACCTCGGCGGGCTCGCGGCCTTCGCGGAGGCCAAGATCGAGCTCGGCGGGTACGAGCAGTTCATCCTCGCCTTCGGCATCCTGTTCGGCGGCGCCGACTGACCCGACCCGGACCTCGCTGACCTCGCGCCCCGTCCGGCGACCCCGTCGGGCGGGGCGCGCGGCGTTCGGGCCAGCCCGGGCGGGGCGCGCAGCGTAAGTGGCCGGCCCCGACGGGCTGTACCCCGACCCTGGTTTCGGTTATTATCGACGCCGCCGCGGGAGTAGCTCAGTTGGCTAGAGCATCAGCCTTCCAAGCTGAGGGTCGCGGGTTCGAGTCCCGTCTCCCGCTCTGAGGAATACCCGGCGCCGCGGCCGATCACGGTCGCGGCGCCTTCGGTGTTCCGGCACTGGACACTCGGTCCAGGGCCGGGTTTCTCAAGGTGCGGGGCCGGTACCCGCCTCGCACGCCGCCGCCAGCGCGCGCCGGTCCGCTGTCGTGAGCCGGATCGGCAGCGCGATCGATTCCCGACGGTACTGCTCCGCCATGAGCGCGTCCGGGTCGGACACGTGGCCGATGCCCAGCGCGTGGCCGAGCTCGTGGGCGAGGACCACCACGAGCTCCTCGTAGTCGCCGGCCAGCGCGACCGTCAGGACCCGGTCCACGCTGACGACGCGGCCGCCCAGCGTCCGGGTCTCGGACCGCAGGTTGCCGGCAGTGGCCCGGCTCGGCCCCTCGGCCCGGACATCCTCCGCCGCGGCGTTGTAGCGCGAGACGGCCGCGTTGTACCGGGCGACAACCTCGTTGAATCGCTCCACCCGCTCCTGGACGGTCTTCTGGGTCGCCGGCGATGGGGTCTCCTCGAACGCCTCCCGCGCGGCCTCCGCGCGCTCCCGAGTCCGGACCAGCAGCGACTGGAGCCGGTCCACCTCCGCCTGCAGCTCGTCGAGGCCGGCCGCCCGCGTCCGCCGGGCCTCGAGCTCCTGCTGTCGTTGGTCGTAGACCAGATCGATGGCCATGGCGCCGGCCGTGTCCCGGCGGAACAAACGCGTGGCCGCCGCGTCGTTCCAGACCGCCGCTGCCTCCTCGACGGCGCTGCGGAGCTCGGCGGCGGTGAACCCGAACCGGGGGTCGATGGACCGGAGGTGCCACGCCAGCGGCTCCTCGCACGGGTTCAGCGTCTCCGTCGAGCCGACGAGCCGCACGACCAGGTCGGGGCGGGTCAGGGCGCCCAGCGCCACCACGGTTGCGAGGGCTGCGAAGACGAGTCTGAAGGGTCGCACCGGTCACGCCGTCAGGGAGATGGGGTGCCGCGCCGCCGGCGGCGGGTCCCCTGAGTCTACAACCGGTCGTCCGTCGGGTACAGCTTGACGGTGACCGGGACCTCCCGACACGTTCCCGGGGACCGCTCACCCCCGTGACTCCTGCGATGCCCTCAGACTCCCCCAGCAACCGCCACACCGGAGAGCCCGACCCTGGAGCCGTGGCCGGTGCGAGGGGTCCGGCCCGCTGGCCGTACGCGGCCCTGGCCTACCTCTTCGTCGGCCTGGCCCTGGTCGGCGTGGTGGTGCCCGGACTGCCGACGTTCCCCTTCCTGCTGCTGGCCGCCTGGGCCGCTGCCCGGGGCTCGAAGCGGCTGCACGACTGGCTCTACGATCATCCGAAGTTCGGCGCCGCGCTCATCGAGTGGGAGCGGGAGCGGGCCGTGTCGCGCAGGTCGAAGGTCGCGGCCGTCGCGCTCATGGCCCTGAGCTGGGTCATCCTCGTCTGGCGCACGGGCGGGGTCCTCATGCCCGTGGTGGTCGGCGCCGTGCTGCTGGTCGTGGGGAGCTGGCTCGTGCGCCGGCCCGAGCCGGGCGTGGAGCCGGGCGACAGTACGGCGGCGACCGGGGCCGAGCCGGGGGGCGAGCCCTAGAACCCGCTTCCTGGCCTCAGGGTCCGCCGTCGGGACAGTGGCCACGCTCCAGACGGACGGCCATGGGGTCCGGCGGGGACCCGCCACCGTAGGACATCATGTCGCTCATCGAGTGGACCGTGCCCTCCAGCACGCCATCGCCGACCGCCAGGTCGAGCGCGACGGTCCCGCCGAGAGGGTAGCCGACCTCCAGCGAGTCGCCCGGCTGCTCCAGCCAGTAGGCGAACGGGTGGTCCGTCTCACCGGTCGCGGTCAGCGTGGTCGCCACCTTGGCGTCGCCCCGCTGCATCACGGTGGGCCACCCCTCCAGCGGCCGGTCGGTGAGACGGACGCCCGCGGGGAGCCGGAACCTCTCCACGGCCTCGCCCTCCTGGAAGAAGTAGCAGCCCGGGAACGGCGGGCCCCAGTCCGGGGTGCTGGCGCACGAGACGGCCACGGCCGCTACCGCCAGCGCGATGCACGACGGCCGCCACGCCGCACTCCGGGAGCCGACGCCCCTCACCGCGGCCATGCCGGCTCGGGCTGGACGGTCCCATCGGGGTCGAGGACGTAGATGGGTACCCTCAGCAGTCGGTCCAGGAGCAGTGCTCCGTCGTCGGCCTGGTCGGTGGTGAACCCCACGAGCGCCGACGTGAGGGAGAAGTCGTCGGCCTGGCTCCGGTCGGCCGTGTAGCCCATGTCCTCCATCGAGGCGATGGTCACCCGGCTCAGCGGCTGCTCGACGCCGACCTGCTCGGCGAACCCGGTCATGATCTCGGCGTCGAAGACCGACTCCCGCCAGTGGCCCTCCACTGTGGTGGTGTCACCGGTGTTGGCCAGCGGCACGTTGCCGGTGCCGCCCAGCGCGCTCCACTCTTCCAGGGCGCCGCTGCCCGTGAAGGTGGGGTCGTTGGTGCCGGAGCCCGAGACCAGGTCGAGGAACTCCCACAGGCTCCCGAAGCCCAGCACGTGGCCGATCTCGTGGAAGATCAGGTCCGTGAGCAGATCCGTTCCGACCAGGGTCCCGAGGTCGTACGAGTCCAGCGTCAGGAGCCCGAAGGCCGGCAGGTTCGGGTCCGTGCTGCCTTCGGACCGGATCGCGCAGGGTCCCGCGAGCCCGATCGTGTTGAAGCCCCCCTCGCCCGCGCCATCGATGGGCCCGATGTTGATCAGGACGATGATGTCATCCAGCGTGGTACCGTTGACGGCGTCGCCGAAGCCGCCGCAGGAGCTGGACGAGAACGTGCCCGGGAGGATGCGGACGGCCTGGGCGTTGGCGGTGATGACCCGCTCCCAGCGCGCGATGGCCGAGTCCACCGCGGGCTGGATGCTGTCCGGAGCCGATGATACGGCGAGCGGGGTGATGTTGTAGGCGGTCTCGTCGTTCGGCACCACCTCCAGCACGAAGTCCCGCTCGTCCGTCAGCCCGAAGCTCTCGACCCGGAGCGTTATCGCGGCGCTCTCCACGGCCGTTGGCGTGCCGGCAATGGCGCCGGTCGCGTCCAGGGAAAGGCCCGCCGGCAGCGTCCCGGAGGCCAGGCTCCAGACCCTTTCGGTGCCGCCGCCGCTGGCCGCGAGCGCCACGTCATAAGGCCCGCCGACGATGACCGGCGGGAGCACGTACGTGTCGATGACGAGCGACTGCGGCGCCTGGATCTCCAGCGGGTACGTGGCCTCCGCCGTCTGACCGTCGATGCTGGTGACCCGGAACGTGACCTGCGCGACGGCCGTGTCGGTGGGCGTCCCCGAGACGACCCCGCTGCTGAGCAGCGAGAGCCCGTCGGGCAGCGCCCCCGAGACGAGGGTCCAGGTGTACCGGCTGCCCGCGTTGGCCGCGTCGAGATCCGCGGTGTACGTCTGGCCGACCTGACCCCGGGGCAGGCTGTCGGTGACAATCGCGAGGACACCGAACGTACGGGCCTCCGCCAGCCCCGAGTACTCGGAGCAGCCGCCGTCATTGCACGCCCGGAGCCGGTACGTGTACGGCTGGTCGGAGGCGAGGTCGGTATCGGTGTACATG
>JAWVYT010000255.1:0-4359 GCA_033722595.1 Longimicrobiales bacterium | reverse complement strand
GGCCAGCCGGTCCCCCAGGCGGCAGGTGGGGCAGCCCGCGCCGGTGGGGGCGCTGCTGGGGGCCGCGGGGGTGGTGGGGGCGTCGGGCGCTGGGCGCCGGTGGGGGGGGGGGGGTAGCGGCGGGCGGGTTTGGCTCGCTTCGCTCGCCGGGGTGCGTTTGGTCCGCAATCACGTACCCTCGACGCTCGGCCAGTCGCTGGACGGCCACGGTCTCGATCAGGGAGCGGATGGCGTAGCCGAGGAACCGGGCCTTCTCGGAATCCGACTGACTCGTCGAGCCCTCGGCGATGTTCAACCCGATGCTCGCCGAGGCCCGCCGGGCCTGGGACACGAGGCCGAATCGCTCCGATGGTGGCAGGGAATTCGCTAGGCTACACACCAGATCGTCGTACGCGAGTGCGGCCGCCCATACTCTGAGCTGCTCGAACGCATAACGCATGACCCAGACTCCATCACTACCCCGGGCGTCGCAATGGCCAGCCGGGACAATCTGCGTGGTCGTCCGAGATCCCGCGCCGGAACACTCGAACGGGGATTGCACCTCGGGCGGGAGCTCCACCGCGAGCCCGGGCCCCACCGCGAACCCCCCCGCCCCCCGCCCCCCGCAACCCGCCACCCAGCGAAGCGCCCCATGACGGGGCGCGAGCGGCTCGAAGACAACGTCGTCGTGGTCCTGTACGAGCCCCAGGACCGGGTCAACATCGGGGGCACGATTCGGGCGATGATGAACACGGGGCTCCGGCGGCTGCGGCTGGTGAACCCGGCGGAGTGGGACGAGTACCGGCTGGAGGGGATCGCCCACGGGTCGGAGATCGTAAGGGACCGGGCCGAGTTCTTCGACACCTTGGAGGATGCGATCGCCGACGCGGTGGAGGTGGTGGGCACGACGGCCCGCCGCCGCGCGATGCGCCATCAGTGGGAGCACCCGCGGGACGGGGCCGGGGAGATCCTGTCGCTCGCCGGAGACGATCGCGGCCCGGTGTGTATCCTTTTCGGCCGCGAGGACATCGGGCTGGAGAACGAGCAGCTCGACCGCTGCGATCGGATCTGGACGGTGCCCACCGATCCCGAGCGCCCCTCGCTGAACCTGGCCCAGGCGGTGCTCCTGGTCTGTTACGAGCTGTGGCTCGAGGGTCCCGGAAGCGACAAGCCGCTGCCCCGGCCCCGACGAGACGCGCCCCCCGCGACCAACGCGCATATCGAGGACGTCTTCGAGCACGTCGACCGCCACCTCCGGGCGATCAACTTCTACCGCGGCGGCAAGAACCCCGAGGCCGTGCTCCGGACGCTCCGTGCCATCGTCCGGCGCGCGGGTGTCGACGAGCGGGAGGCGGAGCTGATCCGGGCGATCTCGGCGCGGAGCTGGAAGGAGCTGGAGCGGCGGGGCTAGGGAGAATAGCGCTCGCGGTTGGCGGCTCGCGGTGGGTCGGCCGAAGGGTGCGGGGGGGGGCAGATCGACCCATCCGGCTATTCCCCGCGCAGGCCGTGTCCGGACATCGTAGGGCATGGGATTCAACTTCGAGGCCCCCCGGGTTTGGCAGGACGCCATGGCGTACAACACCGACACCGCGTATGCCCTCGCTCTGCAGCTTCCAGATCTGGAACGGTTCAACCTAGCCGAGCAGCTTCGACGAGCCGCGACCAGCGTCGCCCTCAACATAGCCGAGGGCAGCACCGGTGAAACGCCGAACGAGACCCGGCGGTTTATCGCGTACGCGATTCGATCGGCGGTCGAATGCGCCGCCTGCCACCGCTTGATCCTCAGACGCGGGTATCCGGTGGACTCGACTCTCCTGCGCACGGCGAACGATCAGATAGAGCTGCTGTTCGCCCGAATGCAGGCCTTCCGCAAGTCGATCCCCGAGCGATAAGCGTCTTCGTCGAAGACGGGGAACCGCCAACCGCGAGCCGCGATCCGCCAACCGCGAGCCGTCCAGCGCGACCCGCCCCATCGCCTCTCTCGCCCCAGTCCTATCGGGCTCCCCGAACCACAACCGGCAGCCCCACCCCCGCCACCACGGCCAGCGCCGCCCCCAGACCGAAGGCTGCGGCGACGCCGATGGTCTCCCAGACCACCCCGAAGATCACGCTGGCGGGGAGCGCGGCGACGCCAATGGCGAAGTGGTAGGCGCCGAAGGCTCGAGCCCGGGACTCGGACGGCGCCAGGGAGGCGACGAGGGCCTTCTCGGTCGGCTCGGTGAGGCCATAGAACAGGCCGTACACGCCGAACAGCGCCCAGGCGTGCCAGGGCTGGTCGGCCAGCGCGAAGCCGAGGTACGTGGCGGCATAGACCAGCCAACCGATGAGGATGGCGGGGACCGGACCGAACCGGTCGGACAGCGCGCCGCCCAGAACGTTGAACACCATCTTGCTGACGTGCAGCGCGCTCCACAGGATCGGGACCATGGCCAGGGGCACTCCGAGGCCCTCCGCCCGGAGCAGAAGGAAAGCATCGGAGGCGTTGCCCAGCGTGAAGATGACGAGTACGAGCAGATAGCCGGCAAACCGGCGGTCCGTAAACGGCGTGGCCGGATCCGCCTCCGCGTGTGATTCGTCGTTCCCGGCGGGCTCCCCCGGGGAGATCTCCCTCACCTTCGCGACCACGGCCAGGACGGCGAGCGCGGCCGGCACGGCGGCGAGAAGGAAGACCAGCCGCAGATCGCCGGGGGCGAGGAGGAGGATGCCGGCGGCGATGACCGGGCCGAGGATGGCGCCGGCGTGATCGGCGGCACGGTGGAGGCCGAAGGCGCGGCCACGGGTCGCCGGTTCGACGGACTCGGCGAGGAGCGCGTCGCGTGGGGCGGTGCGGACGCCCTTGCCGACCCGGTCGGTGAACCGGAGCGCCAGGACGTGCCAGGGCGCCATGGCGGCGGCCATGAGCGGACGCGTCAGGGCGGCGAGGCCGTACCCGGTACCGACCAGCGCGCGTCGTTTCCGGACCCGGTCGGACAGCCAACCGCCGCCGAGCTTGACGAACGCGGCCGTCGTTTCGGCCACGCCCTCCACGATCCCGAGGAACGCCGGCCCCGCGCCGAGCGTGCCCACCAGGAACACCGGCAGGAGCGGAAAGATCATCTCGCTCGACGCATCGTTGAGGAACGACGCCACGCTGAGCCAGAAGACGTTCCCCGCGAGCATCCTCCTCCATACGGAGGCCTCCGCCCGGGGTCCCTCGGGCCTGGACTCGCCGCGATGCCCGCTCACGCCGGGCACCCGGCTGTGCCGCGCGTCACTGCGAGCCGCGAGCCGCCAGCCGCGACCGCGAGCCACAGGCTGGGAACGCCGTCACGCCACGAGCTACGGCGGTCTGCGGCGGCTGGACGACGGTCGCCCCTCGAGCACTCACCAGCCTAGAGCGTCCGCACCGTCTCGAGCGTCCGGTCCACGTCCTCCTCCAGCGTGTAGAGGTGGCAGCACTGGCGGACGCCGGCGCCTACGGCGCGGACCCGTACCTTCGATCGGTCCCAGAGCGCGTCCTGGACCTCCCCTGCGCTCATCCCGTCCAGGGCCCAGATCGTGGTGGCCGTCCGCATGTCGCGGTGGGTCGGCGAGAGGACCCGGACCCCCGGGATCGCGGCAAGGCCGGTCCGCAGCCGGTCGCCGAGCCCGACGATCCGGTCCTGCACCCGCCGGGAGCCAATGGCGGCGTGGAAATCGAGAGCTTTCTCGAAACCCACCAGCAGGGAGAGGTTGCCGGTGCCGTACTGCATGAGCCGGAAACCGTGGTCGTCGCGGTTGTCCCAGTTGGAGCTGGCCAGGGTGCCCCACACCTCGGGCGCGAATTCGCGGCGGATGTACAGGAACCCCGTCCCTACGGGAGCGAGACCCCACTTGTGCGGCGACGTGAAATAGGCATCGCACCCCATGGCCCGGACGTCGATCTCGAGGTGGCCGAACGTCTGTGCGCCGTCGACCACGCTAACGATCCCGCGCTCCCGAGCCCGGCGGCACATCTCCGCCACGGGGACCAGTACGGCCGTCCCGCTGGTGAGGTGCGGGATCATCCCGACGCGGGTGCGGGGTCCGGAGGCCGCTTCGTACAGCGCAATGAGCTCGTCCGGCCCCTCCGGCGAAGCCGGCACTGTCACCCTTCGAACCGAGGGCCCGTACCGGGCGTCCTTCAGCTCCCACCCGCAGCGGCCGCCGGGGTGGGCGCCCTCCATGACCACCACCTCGTCTCCCGGCTCCATGGCGATCCCGTTGGCCATGAAGTTCATACCGAACGTCGCATTCTGGGTCAGGGCGATCTCCCCGGCGTCGGCGTTGATCAACGCCCCGATCCGGGCCCGCAGCTCCGTCTCGGGGAAGTAGCCGGTGAAGTACTGCTCGTGGCCGTCCTCGTAGTCCCAGTGGGCCACG
>JAWVYT010000254.1:0-4381 GCA_033722595.1 Longimicrobiales bacterium | reverse complement strand
GCTCGCGACGCCCGTGTTGCCGGTGGCCGCCCGCCGCAGGCGCAGCACCACCACGTCGCCGCGCTCGACGTCCCTTGCGAGTCGCCGGAGGTCGCTCACGTCGCGGACCGTCTCGCGGTTGAACTCGAGGATGATGTCGCCGGGGGAGAGGACACCGGCGGCGGGGCCGTAGCGGGCGACGTCCGTCACCACGACGCCGTCCATGTCCGCGTCCCGCAGGTCCAGCGTCTGGAGGTCCCGACGGGAGAGCTCCTCGATATTGGTGACGGTGACGCCGAGCAGGTCCTCGGCGGTGCGCTCCCGCTCGGCGACCCGGGTCTCGGGCTGCTCCAGCTCGAACTGCCCGAGCTCCATGTCGACACTCATCCGGTCCCCATCGCGGATCACGCCCAGCGTGACCTCCTGGCCGGGCTGGAGCCGCGCGAGCCGTGTGGTGAGGTGCGTGGAGCTCTCGATGGGCTCGCCGTTCAGCGACACGATGATGTCCTCCGGCTCGATCCCCGCGTCCGCCGCCGGTCCATCGGGCTGCACCTCGGTCACGTACGCGCCGCGGATCGCGTCCAGCCCGTAGAGCTCGGCCTGCGCCTCCGTCACGTTCTGGATGAACACCCCGATCCGCGGCCGGCGTACGTAGCCGTACTCGATGATGTCGCGCGCGGCCTTGATGGCGAGGGCGCTCGGTACGGCGAAGCCGTTCCCGGCGTAGGTCCCGGTGGGCGAGTAGATGGCGGTGTTCACGCCGACCACGCGCCCGTACAGGTCGACCAGCGGCCCGCCGGAGTTCCCGCGGTTGATGGCCGCGTCCGTCTGGATGAACGCCTCCAGGCCGGTCTGCTGCGGGAGGATGTTGAGGTCGCGGCCCTTGGCGCTGACGATCCCGGCGGTGACCGTGAAGTCCAGGGTCAGCGGGTTGCCCAGCGCGAGGACCCAGTCGCCGACCTGGAGCGCGTCGGAGCTGCCGACCTCCAAGGGCGTGAGCGTCTCGCCGTCCCGCGGCTCGATCTTGAGCACCGCCACGTCGGTATTCTGGTCGCGGCCCACGACCTCGACGTCGGAGTAGATGCGGCCGTCGGGGAACCGGATCTCTACCTCGGTGGCGTTGGCCACCACGTGGTTGTTCGTGACGATGTGGCCGTCCGCTGTGAGGACGAATCCGGACCCGGTCCCCATCTGGGGCGCCGGCTCACCGCCGGGGTCCGGCTGCCCGAACGGGAACGGGAAGGGCAGCTGCTGCCGCGCGCTCTCGGGTTGGGATGTCACCGTCACGCTGACCACGCTGGGCAGCGCCTTGGCGGCGGCAGCCCGGAAGGTCCGTGACAGCGCCGCGGCCGTGCTGGTATCCACAGGGGTGGCCGTGACCGCGGGCGGGTCGGCCTGTTCGGCCTGCCGTTCCTGCGCGGTGGCGTCGCCGCGACCGCAGCCGACGACGAACAGCAGCGACACGACGGCGACCCGACGGGCCAAGCCGAGATTCGATCCCATCTTCTCCTCCGGAACTGGATTCCTCGATGCCACGAAAAAACGTCGCAAGCGACAGGCCAGCGACGTGTGCTCCGTCCGTGTGGTTATTCGGTTCGCGGCCCTCGTTTGTTCCACTCGCCCTGCGACGGTTTGGATGCCGGACTCACACCGGACCGTTGCCCGGGTGCCTTCAGCCCCCGGGTTCCCGAACGTCCGGACGATCCGGTGGTCGTGGTGAGGCCGCTCGCCGGCGGCACGGACTCAACGAAAGGCGCTGCCGGTGCGTCTGTCCTGACGAGGGCGGGAACGGACACGGAACCGGATCGAGGGACGGGGATGAAGCGAGGACGAGGCGGGCTCGCGGTCGGGCTGCTCCTGATCGCGGGGCCGGCGGCGGCGCAGGAGCTGACACCGGTCGTCCCGGTGGACAGCGTGACGGTATCGGAAGCGGTGGAGCGGGCGCTGGAGGCCAACCCGCAGATGGTGCAGGCGCGGACCAGCCTGGGCACGGCGGAGTATGGTGTCCGTCAGGCGTACGCCTCGCTGCTGCCGAGCCTCTCGCTGTCGTCGGGGACCAGCCTGTCGAGCGCGCAGCGGTACGACCCGACCCTGGGGACCACCCTGAACACGCAGAGCCGGAGCTACAGCGCCGGCCTCTCCGGCGGCGTGGAGCTGTTCGCGGGCGGCCGCAACCTGGCCTCGGTCCGCAGCGCACAGGCCACGGAGGACGCGGCGAGCGCGACGATCATCACCCGCCGCTTCGCGGTGGCGCTGTCGGCGAAGCAGGCGTTCTTCGCCGTGCTCCGAAGCGGAGAGCTGATCGCGCTGAGCCAGCGTCGCACCGGGCAGGCGGAGGAGAACCTGGCGGCGGCGGAGCGGCGCTTGAGCGCGGGTCGGGCGACGCGGTCGGACGTGCTCCGGGCCCGGCTCGAGCTGAGCAACGCCCGGCAGGCCACGCTCGAGGCCCAGGCGCAGCAGCGGACCACGATGTACGCGCTGGGCCGCACGGTGGGCGTGCGAGGCCCCGTGGCGGCCGTTGCGCCGGCGAGCCTTGACCCCGCGCCGCTGGCGTTGAGCCCCAGCGCGCTCCGGGCCCTCGTGGCCGACCGCGCGCCGACGGTGGAGTCGGCACAGGCCGAGGTCTCCGTAGCGGCGGCGGGGCTGGCGCAGTCGCGGGCCCAGTACTTCCCGACCGTGAGCCTCAGTGGAGGGTACAACTGGTCGAACGACCAGTTCGGGCTGGACCAGGGTCGGACCAGCTGGAGCACGCGTCTCAACTTCTCGTACCCGCTCTTCAACGGGCTCCAGCGTTCCGCGCAGGTGGACCGTGCGAACGCGCAGCTCACGGTGGCGGAGGCCCAGGCCGCGGATGTGGTCCGGACGGCGGTCTCCGAGCTCGAGGCGCTGCTGGCCGCGCTGGAGCTCGCGGAGCTGCAGATCGCGATCCTGGAGGAGTCGGTGGAGGTGGCCCGCGAGGACTTCCGGGTCCAGCAGGAGCGCTACGGGCTGGGCGCGGCCACGATCCTCGAGCTGGTCTCGAGCCAGATCGCGCTGCTGCAGGCCGAGAACGACCTGATCAACGCCCGCTACGACTACCAGATCACGCGGGCCGAACTGGAATCGCTGGTGGGGCAGGAGCTCTGATGCTGCCCGGGACGACTACGACGGAAGGGATGACGTCGATGGAAACGTTGAAGCGGGCGGGCGCGGCAGCGGTGCTGTCCGCGCTCGCGCTGGTCGGCTGCTCCGAGTCGAGCGCCTCCGATGGCTCGGCGAACGGGGCCAGCGACCAGGTGGCGGTGGCGGAGCGGGGCGACCTGGACATCCGGGTCGAGGCCGCGGGTCAGGTGGAACCGATCCTGGTGGTCGAGGTGAAGTCGAAGGCCTCGGGCGAGGTCACCGACATGCACGTGGAGACGGGGGATGAGGTGGACCGGGGCGACCTGCTGGCGGAGGTGGATCCCCGGGACGTCCGGAACGCGCTGGCCCAGGCGCGGGCGGACCTGGAGGTGGCGCAGGCCCGGGTCCAGATCGCGCGGTCGCAGGCCGACCGGTCCCGTGAGCTTCGGGAGGCGAACGTCGTCACGCAGCAGGAGCTGGAGCAGTCGATCCTCGAGCTGGCGAACGCCCGGGCGGCGCTGACCCGGGCCGAGACGAACCTCGAGCTGGCCCGGGAGCGGATGGGCGACGTGACGATCCGGGCACCCATCGGCGGCACGATCATAGAGAAGCCGGTGGAGGCGGGCACGATCATCTCGTCGGCCAGCGCGAACGTCTCGGGCGGCACCACGCTGATGACCATGGCCGACCTTTCGACCATGCAGGTCCGGACGCTGGTGGACGAGACCGACATCGGAAAGGTGGAGTCGGGCCAGGCGGCCCGTGTCCAGGTGGAAGCGTACCCGAACCGCAGCTTCATCGGCACCGTCTACAAGATCGAGCCGCAGGCGGTGGTCGACCAGAACGTGACCATGTTCCCGGTCCTCGTACGGCTCGACAACGAGGAGCGCCTGCTCAAGCCGAACATGAACGCCGAGGTCCAGATCGAGGTCGCCCAGCGCCAGGACGTTGTGCTGGTCCCGAACGCCGCGGTGGTCGGGATGAACGATGCCGTGGCCGCGGGCGCCGTGCTGGGGCTGAGCCCCGACGCGGTCCGCGAGCAGATGCGGCGCACCGTGCCACGGGCGGACGCGACCGAGACCGCCGGGGGCGACGGGGAGGCCGACGCTTCCGGGCCGGGGGCCGGCGGCGAGGAAGACTGCGGGTCGCTCATGGCCCGGGCCCGTGCCGACCGGAGCTCACTCTCCGACGAGGACCGCACCCGGGTCCGGGAGTGCTTCCAGCAGATGGGCGGGCCGAGGGGCATGCGGTCCGGCGCGCCCTCCGGGTCCGGCGAGACCCGGCCCGCGGTGGTCTTCGT
>JAWVYT010000253.1:0-4383 GCA_033722595.1 Longimicrobiales bacterium | reverse complement strand
GGGGACGAGGTGGTCGTGGTGATGGAGGACGGCGCCGGCCTCAGCCGCGGGACCGCGGTCCAGCTGAACGGCGTCCAGGTGGGCACGGTCCGGAACGTCAGCCTGAGCCCGCCCGACGGCGTGACCGTCCGGATCAACGTCGATGACGATGTCCGACTGCCCGCCGACACGCGGGTCTTGGTCCGCAACGACGTGTTCGGCAAAACGGCAGTGGAGCTGATGCCCGGCCGGGCGCTCGTGGCCCTGGAGGGCGGCGACACGATCCGGGGCATCGTCCGACAGACGCTGCCGGACCTGGCGTCGGAGCTGGGCGACGAGGCACGGGCCGTGCTCCGGTCCGCCGACTCGCTCCTGGCGCCGGGCACCGTCCGGGACCTGCAGGCGACCGCCTCGGTTCTGCCCGAGGTTGCCCAGCAGCTGCGCTCGGCGTTCAGCGAGCTGTCCATGGCGACGTCGTCGCTCCGGCGGACGGCCGAGGAGATGGAGGCGGCGGGCGCGGGTGCGGAGATCGCCGCCACGCTCGCAGAGGTCCGGGGCAGCGCGCGGGCCGCCACGGACGCGTTCCGTTCGATGGACACCTCGCTGGGCACGCTGGCGTCGGTCCTCGGCAAGATCGACCGGGGCGAGGGCACGCTGGGATTGCTCGTGAACGATACATCGTTGTACGGTGAGATGAGCCTCACGCTTCAGGAGATGCGTGCGCTCACGGCCGATATCCGGGAGAACCCGAGGAAGTACGTGACGGTCGAGATCTTCTGACCGACGGGTACGGTCGGGAACGCCCCTTGCACGATCCCGGGGTACCATGACGAGTATGCAGGGTATGCGCTTCATGCTGTTGCTGTTCGCGCTGGTGGGATTCGCCGGCGCGGGCGCAGCCTTGGCCGTCGCCCGGTTCCGGTTCGTCACCGAAGCGGAGCGGGACCTCGGCCTCGGCGGCATCGCCGCCATGTTCCTCATCTTCGGCGCGCTCTGCACTCTCGCCGCCAGCGGCCTCTTCGGTGTGCTGGCCTTCGGCGGTGTCGCCGTCTGGGCGAGCTACCTCCTCACGGCCCAGCGACTCGGCCTCTTCACCATCGAGGCCCGATCGATGCCGCCCCCGCCCCCCGAGAGGGAACCGACGGAACACCACCGCACTTGAGTCGCGGCCCGGTGACCCGCGCGCGTCGGCGCACCGAGGGGAACGAGTCCGGAGGTCACGGACCCGGCCCCTGCGGGCGGCACCCGACCTTGTACGCCCGCCGATCAGCGATTAAGGTGCTCGCCGGAGCCCCTGCAACCGCGCCTCCATCATGATCCTCATCTGTCCCACAGCCTTCAAGGGGACGCTGTCCGTGCGCGACGTGGCCCGGGCCATGGCGGCCGGCGCCGCCGAGGCCGCGAGCAGCGCCGAGATCCGGACGCTCCCGCTCTCCGACGGCGGCAACGGACTCCTCACTGCGCTGGAGGCCGTCGGGGGCGGGAAGGGGCAGGGGGCCCGGGTGGCCGGCCCACTCGGGACCTCCGTGACCGCTCGTTTCCTGATCCAGGACGACCGGATCGTCGTGGAGACCGCAGAGGCGTGTGGCCTTCACCTGGTACCCACGACACTCCGGGACCCCGACCGGGCGTCGACCCGGGGGGTCGGAGAGCTGCTGCGGGCCGCGGTGGACGCTGCGGCCGATCCCTCCGAGAAGACCCTCGTGGTGGGGCTGGGCGGCTCCGCCACCGTGGATGCCGGCGCCGGCATGGTCTCCGCCCTGGGCTGGGAGCTGCTGGACGGGAGCGGCGATCCGATCCGTGCCGGCGGGCGCGGGCTGCTGGATCTCCACGCCATCGAGCCGCCGGAGGAGCCCGTGGCGCTGCCCGATCGGGTGGTGCTGGCCGATGTGCAGAACCCGCTCCTGGGCGAGCAGGGCGCCGCCCGGATCTTTGCGCCGCAGAAGGGCGCGTCGCCGGACGATGTGGTGGTCCTGGAGCGGGGGTTGGAGCGGTGGGTCGCGGTCGTGGAGCGGGAGCTCGGGAAGAACGTGGCGGCGCTCCCGGGCGCCGGAGCCGCCGGCGGGCTGGGCGCGGCGTTCGCGGCGTTTCTCGACGCGCCGCCGCAGCTCGGTGCCGGCTGGCTCCTGGATGCCGTCGGGTTCGACGCCGCGCTGGCGGAGGCCGATGTGGTGGTCACCGGGGAGGGTGCGTGGGACGAGCAGTCGTCCATGGGCAAGGTGACCGGGGCGGTCGTCGAGCGGGCGACGAAGGCGGGCGTGCCCGTCCTGGTGGTCGCCGGATCGGTGGACGCGCCGGCGCCGGAAGGCGCGCAGGTCGTGGGCGGCGCAGAGGAGCTCGACACGGGGGCCATTGCCGCGCTGGTCGAGGAGGCGATGCCCGGGTTGCTGGCGCGCCGCCGGAAACGATAGTTTCAGCGCCCTCATTCTTCGAAGACGCAGGTGATGAGCAACAACGACAGTGGCCTCATGGACAAGCTGGTCTCGCTGTGCAAGCGGCGAGGCTTCGTTTTTCAATCCTCCGAGATCTACGGCGGCACCGGCTCCGTGTGGGACTACGGCCCGCTGGGCGTGGAGCTGAAGAACAACATCAAGGATCTGTGGTGGCGCTCGATGGTGTACGAGCGCGACGACATCGAGGGGCTCGACGCGGCGATCCTCATGAACCCCGAGGTCTGGGTCGCGAGCGGCCACGTCGAGGGGTTCACCGATCCGCTGGTCGAGTGCAAGAACTGCCACCGCCGGTTCCGGGCGGACGTGCCGGAGATCCAGGACGGGCAGTGTCCGGTGTGCGGCGCCAGCGACGGGTTCACCGACCCCCGGAACTTCAACCTCATGTTCAAGACGTTCATGGGGCCGGTGGAGGAGGAGGCCAACGTCGTCTACCTGCGGCCGGAGACCGCGCAGGGGATCTACGTCAACTTCCAGAACGTGGTGAAGACCGCCCGGCAGCGGGTCCCGTTCGGGATCGCGCAGATCGGGAAGGCGTTCCGGAACGAGATCACGCCCGGCAACTTCATCTTCCGGACCCGGGAGTTCGAGCAGATGGAGATGCAGTTCTTCGTCGAGCCGGACGAGGACGAGAAGTGGTTCGAGTACTGGAAAGAGCAGCGGATGGCGTGGGTGAGGTCGCTGGGGATCACGGAGTCGAAGCTCCGGTTCCACGAGCACACCGGCGATGAGCTGGCCCACTACGCGAAGAAGGCGTTCGACATCGAGTACGAGCTGCCGTTCGGCTGGCAGGAGTTCGAGGGGATCCACAACCGGACCGACTTCGACCTGAGCCGCCACGAGGAGCACTCGGGCAAGCGGATGGAGTACATCGACCCGATGGACACGTCGAAGCGCTACATCCCCTACATCATCGAGACCTCGGCCGGCGCGGACCGCACGGCGCTGATCGTGCTGGCCGACGCGTACCGCGAAGAGGAGGTCGACGGCGAGGAGCGGGTCGTGCTCGGGCTGCACCCGAAGCTGGCGCCGATCAAGGCCGCCATCTTCCCGCTCGTGAAGAAGGACGGCCTGCCGGAGATCGCGACCAGGATCCACGACGACTTCCGGGCCGCCGGGATCAACTCGTTCTACGACGAGAGCGGCTCCATCGGGAAGCGCTACCGCCGCCAGGACGAGGCCGGCACGCCGTTCGGGATCACGGTCGATGGCGAGACCACCGAGGACCAGACGGTGACGGTCCGGGACCGGGACACGCTCGAGCAGGTCCGGGTCTCGACGGACAGGGTCGTGGACTACGTCCGGGAGCGGATCGGGTAGTTCGATTTCGAGTTCGATTTCGATTTCGAGTTCGAGTTCGGAGGGGCAGGCGATCTCGAGGGTGGGGACGGGGGCGCGTGGAGCAGCGGGCGATGGGGCGGGTTGCCGGTGCTGTCCGACCCTCCGGGCGGGGCGGTGCACGGCCTCAACGCGGAGGCGCGGAACGGCCGCGGGGGCGCGGAACCGTTCGTCGCGAAACCCGCGGGGTCCATCCCGGGGTCAAATCACGAGCCTCGCGGGGTCCCTCCCGGGGTTCTGTCGCGCGACCCGCGTCCATCCCGGGATCAGAAATCATGCGGGCCGGGTGTCGGACCGGCGCCGGCCGCTTCGCTGCGCCGCGAGTCCTCCGCGCATCCGCGGGCCCCTTCCGCGCTCCCGTGTTGACCCGACGCCACGAGCCGAGCACCAGCCGGACCCCCGGTAGAACGCCGGCATCGCCGCCGACCCCCCCGCCCCGCCACCGCCCCCAGAGCGCGCGCCCCGCCGGCCCGCGCCACCGAACTCGAAATCGAAATGGAACTCGAACTCGAAATCGATCTTGCCCACCTGCCCGCTGTTCCGTACGCTAGCGCCGGTCCACCCCGCACACGAATCTCACCGCACGGAGCCGCCCGATGTCCAAGTTCTCCAGCCG
>JAWVYT010000252.1:0-4384 GCA_033722595.1 Longimicrobiales bacterium | reverse complement strand
CTGCCGGCCCACGTCCTGCCTGAACTGCCGGATCGCTTCCAGGAACGGGAGGCTCTCCATGTCGCCGACCGTTCCGCCGATCTCCGTGATCACGATGTCGTGGTTCGGCGCCAGCCGACGGACCGCCGTCTTGATCTCGTCGGTGATGTGCGGGATCACCTGGACGGTGGCCCCGAGGTAGTCGCCGCGCCGCTCCTTGGTAATGACGTCCCGGTAGATCCGGCCGGTCGTGATGTTGTTCGCCTGGGACAGGCTCTCGTCGATGAACCGCTCGTAGTGGCCCAGGTCCAGGTCGGTCTCCGCGCCGTCATCCGTGACGAACACCTCGCCGTGCTGGAACGGGCTCAGCGTGCCCGGGTCCACGTTGATGTACGGATCGAACTTCTGGACCGTCACGCGGAACCCTCGCTCCGCGAGCAGTCGACCCAGTGAAGCGGCGGCGATGCCCTTCCCCAGGGAAGAGACGACGCCGCCGGTGATGAAGATGTACTTCGTCGGCTGGGAGTTCTGTTCGCTCATTCCACCGCTGTCCCGTTCAATGCGTTTCTCCTTCTCGCCGCAGGCGCTCCTCGGCCCTGCGCACGTCCGCCGGCGTGTCCACGCCGCCCTCCACCCGGTCGACCACTGCGACGCCGATCCGCAGCCCCGCCTCCAGCGCCCGGAGCTGCTCCAGCCGCTCCAGTGCCTCCAGCTCCGACGGGGGCGCTTCCACCCACCGGCCCAGCGCGTCCACGGTGTAGGCGTAGACGCCAATATGCCGGAGGTAGATGGACGATGCGAGGTCGTCGGCCGTGGGTTCCCTACCCCGGCTGTGCGGGATCGGAGCCCTGGAAAAGTACAAGGCTCCGCCGCTTCCGTTCCGCACGACCTTCACGACCGACGGGTCCCGCCACGCCTCCAGCGTACGGACCGGCGCCGCGACCGTCCCCACATCCCATCCGGCCTCCACCCGGGCCGCCGCCCCCTCGACCTGGTCCTGCGTTATGAACGGCTCGTCGCCCTGGATGTTCACGACGACGTCGTAGCCCGCGTACTCGGCGCGGCCGGCCACCTCCGCCACCCGCTCCGTCCCCGAGCCGTGCGAGGCCGCGGTCATGACGGCCTCGGCGCCGAACCCCTGGCACGCGTCCACGACCTCCGGGCTGTCCGTGGCCACCACGACGGTGTCCAACGCCGGGAACGTACGAACGCGCTCCCAAACCCACTGGATGAGCGGGCGACCGGCGATGGGGTGCAGCGGCTTGCGGGGAAGCCGTTCCGAGCCCAGGCGGGCCGGGATCACGCCGAGGGCGGCGCTCACGGGAAGTTGATTCGAGTGGACACCGCCCAAGGTAACGTTCCCGGGCGGCTCCCCGCTACCCTGGTCCGGCCACGGCCCGGCCCGTGATCACCGCTCCCAGGGGAACCGCTCCCCGAACGGCCAGGCGAGCCCCACCACCCACTCGTCGCGGGACGTGTCGCCCGGCTGGACCACGTACTCCACATACGGTCCGAAGAACTGCAGCCGCGCCCCGACCTCCTGCGTCAGCGGTGGCGCGGGCTCGCCCACCCAGGCGTTGCCGGCGGCGTGCAGGAGATGGAGCTCGGGCGCGCCCAAGATGGGGAGCGCGAGGGCTTCCGGCGCCGGGATCCGGTACAGCGTCTCCACGTACGCGACGTGGTCCCCCCGGCGGGCCCCGATCGGCACGGTGTTGAGCGTGGGCACGCCCCCGATGAAGCTCCACCGCTGCCGGGGCAGCGTATCCCGACCCAGGGGGAGCTGTCCGAACGCCCGGATCTCGAGCGTGTGGCCGAACAGGGCCTCCATGGCGAACCGGGCCATCAGGGTCGCGCGCTGGAACCCGGTCCGGTCCGCCTCCGGCTGCCAGCCCACTTCGTACTCCCCGGCCACGGTCAGGTCGGTCCTCAGCCCGTGCCACTCGAGGTCGAGCCGCCCGATCCCGCTGTTGATCCGGTCGTCATCGATCCCGGGGTTCGCCCGGGTGCTGTCGCCCAGCAGGTGCCACGGCTCGTCGGCGGCCAGCGACGCGGCGTCCTCGATCTGACCGGCGACCCGCAGCACGGCGTAGAACCGCTTGGCCTGGTCGCCGAACGTCCGGCTGATCCAGGCCCACCCCCGGTCGGAAGCGTAGTAGTTCCGGTAGTCGTCGCCATCCCAGAGGTAGTTCAGCGAGTTGCGGACGTCCCCGATGGCCCAGTCGTCGTGGGTGTCCCAGCCCCGGTCGAATCCCACGGAGACCGCCATCGCGCCCCGCCGGACCTCGAGCGAGCCGCCGAACGTGGGCTCCCCGAGCTCCGTCCTCCACCCGCCGTAGCCCCGCAGAACCGACACCGTGCGCCCGATCCGGGGCAGCCGGTAGCCAGCGCCCCAAATCGCCGTGACGCCGTTGACCCGATCGTACGTCGGCACCCTGAACCCCGCGAACCCGTCCAGCGTCAGGCGGTCCGGGATGCTGTAGCCCTCGATGAGGATCCGGTCCTCCTCGCGCACCACCCGATAGCTGGCGTCCGGGAGGTCGATGATCGTGCCGCCGATCCGGGCCCGGGCCGATCGATACAGGCCGCCCCCCATGTTCACGAGGTCGCCCCGGACCGTGGCCTCGTGGCGGACGAACGCCCCGCCATCCACCACCACCAGGTCGCCCAGGATCGTGCCCTCGTGAATGACCGTCGCGTCCACCACGAGGACCGACCTCCGGATGGTGTCGCCGACCCCGATCCGGCGGTCGGCCGCGACGATCAGCGGGTCGGCGGCCAGCAGCCGGGCGAGCCGCCGATCGAGGGCGACGTCGGAGCTCCCCACCCGCTCGACCGTCTGCGCCGCACCCGCGCCCGCGACGGCAAGGAGCGCCGCCGCCAGCACCGGGATCCGCGCTCGCCGCACGGGGCTCACGTGGCCAGCTCCAGGAAATTGCGCAGCAGCCGCTCGCCGTGGTCGCTGGCGACCGACTCCGGGTGGAACTGGACCCCCCACACCGGGTGCTCGCGATGCCGGACCGCCTGGATCTCGTCCTCCCACCCCTCCTCGTCGGTCCAGGCCACGACCTCCAGCTCGTCCGGCAGGGTCTCGGGCTCCAGGACCAGCGAGTGGTAGCGGGTCATGCGGACGGGCGTCGGCACGCCCTGGAACAGGTCCCCGCCCCGGTGCGCGACCGGTGAGACCTTCCCGTGCATCAGTCGCCGCGCCCGGACCACGCGGCCGCCGTAGGCCTGGCCGATGGCCTGGTGCCCGAGGCACACGCCCAGGATCGGGGTGCGCTCCCCGAACCGGCGGATCACGTCCACGCTGATCCCGGCCTCCGCGGGCGTGCACGGGCCCGGCGAGACCACGATCCGGTCCGGGGCCATGGCCGCGACGCCATCCAGGTCGATCTCGTCGTTGCGGCGCACGTCGACGTCCGCCCCGATCCCGCCCAGGAGCTGCACCAGGTTGAACGTGAAGGAGTCGTAGTTGTCGATGACGAGTATCATGCTCGCGGATGATAGCGTCGATGCACGTCTCGTAGATAGTCCCGGTCCACGTGGGTGTAGATCTGAGTAGTCGAGATGTCGGCATGCCCGAGCATCTCCTGGACCGCGGCCAGGTCCGCCCCGCCCTCGAGCAGGTGCGTGGCGAAGGTATGCCGCAGCGTATGGGGCGTCACGCGCTTCTCGATCCCGGCGCGCTCCACGTGCTTCCGGACGATCTTCCACACCCCCATTCGGCTCAGCCCGCCGCCCCGCGCGTTCAGGAACAGCTCCCCGGCGCTCCGGCCGCCCCCCTTCTCCAGCCGGGGTCGGAGCTCCCGCAGGTAGACCCGGATCGCACGGACCGCCGCCCCGCCCACGGGGACGAGACGCTCCTTCGAGCCCTTCCCGTGGACCGTGGCGAACCCCTCCTCCAGATCCACGTCCCGGACCTTGACCCCCGTCAGCTCGCTCACCCGGACGCCCGACGCGTACGCAAACTCCAGCATCGCCCGGTCTCGCCAGTACAGGCGATGGGACGGATCCGGCGACTCCACCAGCCGCTGGACCTCGTCGCCGCTCAGCACGTCCGGCAGCCGCTGCCACGTCTTCGGCGGCTCGATCTGCTCCGTCGGGTCCGACTCCACCAGCCCCTCCGCCAGGAGGAACCCGAAGTAGGTGCGGACGGCCGAGAGCGTCCGCCGGATCGAGCTCGGCGCCAGCCCCTGGTCGCGGAGGTGGTAGGTGAACTCCCGCAGATCCGGCGACTCCACGTCCTCCGGCCGCTCCACCCCCTGCGTCTCCAGGAACGCCTTCAGCCGCTCCGTGTCGCGGCCGTAGGCGTCCAGCGTCCGCGGGCTCAGACCGCGCTCGAAGGCCAGGTAGTCATGGAACCGCTCCAGATGGAAGCTCACGACGCGTCGGACCGGTGACGCGT
>JAWVYT010000251.1:0-4397 GCA_033722595.1 Longimicrobiales bacterium | reverse complement strand
CCGGATCGCCGGTGCCGAACGTGTCCACCTTCACCGAGATCGGCTGCGCCACGCCGATGGCGTAGGCGACCTGCACCTCGGCCCGCCGGGCCAGTCCCTGCTTGACGACCTCCCGGGCCACCCGCCGGCAGAAGTAGGCGCCGGAGCGGTCGACCTTCGACGGGTCCTTCCCGCTGAACGCGCCGCCGCCGTGCCGCCCCATCCCGCCGTACGTGTCCACGATGATCTTCCGGCCGGTCACCCCCGCGTCGGCCGACGGGCCGCCCTGGACGAAGCTGCCCGTGGGGTTCACCAGCACCCGGATCCCGTCGTGATACCATCCGCCCAGCGACCCGGGTACCAGCGTGGTCTCGATGAACTCCCGGATCGTGGCCCGGTCCACGTCGGCCGTGTGCTGCGTCGAGACCAGCACGTCCGTCACGGCCACGGGCTCGTCGTCCTCGTAGCGGACCGAGACCTGGGTCTTCGAGTCCGGCCGGAGCCACGCGACATCGCCGTCCTTCCGGTGGTCGGCCAGGCGCCGGGCCAGCCGGTGGGCGAGGAGGATCGGCAGCGGCATGAGCTCGGGCGTCTCGTCCGTCGCGTAGCCGAACATGATCCCCTGGTCGCCCGCGCCCTGCTCGCCGGACAGGCTGGTGTCCGCGGTCACCCCCTGGCTGATCTCGCCCGCCTGCTGCGAGACGAACGACTGGATCCGGACCGCGTCGGCCCGGAACGGCTGATCGTCGTCCACGTAGCCGATCTCCCGGATCGCGCTCCGGACCACGTCCTCCAGGTCGATCCTCGCCTCGCTCGTGATCTCGCCGGCCAGGATCACGTTGGCCTCCTTGCACAGGACCTCGCACGCCACCCGGCTGCCGGGGTCCCGCGCCAGGTGCGCGTCCAGGATGGAGTCGGCGATGTAGTCGCACACCTTGTCGGGGTGGCCTTCCGAGACGCTCTCGGACGTGAACGTGTACGACAAAGCCGGGGGCGCTTCCGTGGACTGCGCTGTGGTGCTCATCTCTCGCTCGTTCTCGTGTTCGCTCTCGTGCGGGGCCCAATAGAAAACGCCCCGCCATTTCGAAGTGACGGGGCGTCCTGCATCAGCTCTCGGCTGTCCCGGCACTTTAGACCTTTGGTTCGGCAGCTCCCTGCCCCGCGGTGCCAAGCGGCCTCCAAATGCGTCCGCGGTCCCTCCGTTCCACTCTGCTGTACGCTACCGCACCCACGCGCCCCCGTCAACGGTTAAACGCCAACCTCGACCCCGAAATCGAACTCGAAATCGAAATCGAACTCGAACTCGAAATCGAACTCGACTACCCTTCCGCCGGCCGCATCTGCTCCCTGGCCACCGCGGGCTCCGGCCCCCGACCGCCCTTCGGCTCCACCGGCCCGGCGTAGGGCGGCTCCTCCACCGGCTGCTTGTCCCGGACGAAGTAGCGCTGGAAGAAGGCAACGGCGTCGTCCACCAGCGAGTACATGACGGGGACGAGGATCAGGGTGAGGACCGTGGCGAACGTCAGGCCGACAATGACGGCCACCGCCATGGGGCCCCACCACGCCGCCTGCTCGCCGCCCCAGTAGATGTTCGGATCCAGTCGCGTAAAGAAGCCGAAGAAGTCCAGGTTCAGCCCGATGGCCAGCGGGATCAGCCCGAGCACGGTGGTGATGGCGGTCAGGACCACCGGCCGGAACCGGGTCTTGCCGCCCTCCACCAGCGCCTCGCGCCGGTCCATCCCGTCGCGCTCCCGGAGGATGTCGATGTAGTCGATCAGGACGATGGCGTTGTTCACCACCACGCCCGCCAGACTGATGATCCCGACCCCGGTCATGATGATCCCGAACGGCATCCGGAAGACGATGAGCCCGATGAGCACGCCCACCGTGGACATGACGACCGACGTCAGGATGATGAACGGCTTCACGACGGAGTTGAACTGGCTCACCAGGATGAACCCCATGAGCATCAGCGCGACCAGGAACGCGTTGGAGAGGAACTGCATGGTCTCCATCTGCTCTTCCTGCTCGCCGGTGTACTCGAGGTCGTAGCCGGGCGGGAGGTCCGCCGTGAACCCGGACTCCCGCAGCGTGGCCTGGACCTCCTGGAGCACGGCGTTGCTGTTGGCGCCCGCCACCACGTCGCTGGTGATGGTGGCCACCCGGTCCAGGTCGACCCGGTTCACGCTCCCCGCGCCCCGGTCCACGTACCAGCTCGCCACGGACGAGAGCGGGACCTGGATCCCGCCGTCGGCCAGGACCGTCAGGTCGCCGATGGCGTCCAGGTCCTCCCGGTACCGCTTCGCCAGCCGGACCACGATGTCGTACTCGTCCTCGCCCTGCCGGAACTTGGCCGCCTCGGCGCCCTGGATCGCGCTCCGGATCGTGTTGCCGACCTGAGCCGTGGACAGCCCGTACAGCGCCGCCTTCTCGCGGTCCACGTCGATGACCAGCTCCTGGCGGGCGTCGTCCATGTTGCTCTCGAGCCCCTCCAGCCGCTGACCCACCGGCGACGACTGGAGCATCGTGACCGCCCGCTCCGACAGCTCCCGCAGCACGTCCGGGTCCTCGCCCGAGATCTCGATGCTGACCGGCGCGCCCGTGGGCGGCCCCATCTCCATCTGCGTCACGTTGACCTCGGCACCGGCCACCGCCGTGCCGACGGTGTCCTGGAGCTGCGACAGCGTCCGGAAGACGTCGTAGCGCCGGTTCTCGAAGTCCACGAACTGGACGGTGACCGTCGCATCGCTCCCGCTCGAGAACATGTTCCCGCCGCCGCTCCCGCCCACGGTAGCCACTACCGACTCCACGTCCTCGAAGCCCTGCACCTCCCGGATCTGGGACTCCACGGTCTCGGCGACCTGGTTGATGAACTCCGGGCGCGTGCCGCTGGGCACATCGATCTGGGCCATGACCTGCGCCGGCGGGATCGACTCCGGGAAGTACTCCACGCCGGCGCTGAACGCCATGAACAGGACGACGCTGCCTACGAACGAGACGACGGCCGCCAGCACGATGATGCCGCGGTGGGCCAGCGACCAGCGGATGCCGACCTCGTAGCGATCGACCATCTCCGGCACGGCCTCCTCCTGGAACCATCGGGCGACCCGCGTCATGACCCGGGTGTGCACGGCGTAGATGGCGGCGCCCAGCCCCACGAACAGCACCGCCGTCAGCCAGTTGGCGGCGGCGATCCCGAGGAGTGCGAGCGAGCCGACGGCCAGGACGGTGTAGCGCGCGGCGGGTCGCAGCGGCTGCCGCGGCTCGCTGTCCAGCTTCATGAACATGGCGCACAGGACCGGCACGATGACGAGCGCCACGAACAGCGAGCTGGAGAGCGTGATGATGAGCGTCAGCGGCAGGTAGCCCATGAACTCGCCCGCGATGCCCGGCCAGAACAGGAGTGGCGTGAACGCCGCCAGCGTGGTGAACGTCGACGCGATGATCGGCATCGCGATCTCGCCGGTGGCGAGCCGGGCCGACTTCCAGTTGTCGTGGCCCTCCTCGATGTAGCGGTAGATGTTCTCCACCACCACGATGGCGTTGTCCACCAGCATCCCCAGCGCCAGGATGAGGCTGAACAGCACCACCATGTTCATGCTGATCCCGAGGATCCCCATCACGATGAAGCTCAGGAGCATGCTCAGCGGGATGGAGACGGCCACGAAGCCGGCGTTCCGTACGCCCAGGAAGAACATCAGCACCGCCAGGACCAGGATCAGCCCGCTGATGATGTTGTTCTCCAGGCTGCTGACCATCTCGTGGATGTCCTCGGACTGGTCGCCCGTGATCTTCACCACGGTGCCCTGCGGGAAGTCGGCCTCCATGTCGGCGATGATCGCCTTCACCGCCTCCGACGTCTCGATGATGTTCTCGCCCGACCGCTTCACCACGCCGAGCGTGATGACGGGCGTGCCATCGAGCCGGGCGAACGTCTCCCGCTCGATGTAGCCGAAGTCGACGTCAGCCACGTCGCGCACGTAGATCGGTCGGCCGTTCGCCGTGGTCACCACCAGGTCCTCGATGGGTTCGGCCTCGTCGAACTCGCCTGCCACGCGCAGCGTGTACTCCTGGTTCCCGACGTCGACCACGCCGCCCGGGATGTTCACGTTCTCGTTGCGGATGGCGTCCACCACGTCGCTGAACGTCAGGCCGTAGTACTTGAGCCGGGGCAGGTCCACGTCCACGCTGACCTCCCGCTCCAGCCCGCCGGACAGGCTCACCGACAGGACCATCGGCACCTGCTCGAACCGGTCCTGGACGTCCTCCGCGACCTCCTTCAGGCGCTCGAGACCGTACGGCCCCGAGATGTTCACCTGCATGATCGGGAACTCGGACAGGTTGAACTCCATCACGCTCGGCTCCTCGGCGTCCGCCGGGAGCTCGGGCTTCGCCAGGTCCACCTTCTCCCGGACCTG
>JAWVYT010000250.1:0-4403 GCA_033722595.1 Longimicrobiales bacterium | reverse complement strand
TTCGCCGAGTCGCCGGCGTCCCGCTCGTCGAGCTTCCAGTACCGGTGCCGGGCGGCGATCCCCCGCCAGGTCGGCGGGCTGGCCACGCCGGTCAGCTCCTCGTCCAGCTGCACCAGCTTGATCCCGCCCCAGTGGGACCCGAACGACATCCACGGGGTGCCGTCCCGGTCGTGGAGCACGTGGGCGTCGATGGCGTTCCACATGTCGCGGCCGGGGACCGATTTCAGCACCATCCCGTGGTCGGTCCACCCGAACTCCGGATCCTCGGGATCCAGCGTCGGCGTGGTGGCCACGCCGATGGCCGAACCGTTCCGCCCGAACTGGGAGACGGAGTAGTACAGGTAGTAGGTGCCGTCGTGCTCGTAGATGTCCGGCGCCCAGATGTTGTGGTCGAACTCGGGGATGAGCTCCAGCACCCAGCCGGGCGTCTCGTCGAAGACCGGCGGCAGCGGACGCCAGCTCTCGAGGTCGGGCGAGGTCCACACGGTGATCCCGGGCGCGGTGCCGAAGAGGTAGAACCGGCTGTCGGCCTCGATCAGCACGGGGTCGTGGATCGGGACCTCGTCCGCCTGGCCGGAGGCCGGGGCCGGCAGGACCAGGGCGAGACCTACCGCGAGCGTCGCCAGGAGGGAGCGGGCCGGGCGGTGGCGTCGCGTCCCGTTTCGGGTCCGGCCCGGCCTGGCCGGGGCGCGGGTCGGAAGTCCTGCGGCGTCGGTCCTCATGGCGTCCCTCCTTCCAGCTCCACCTGCGGCCAGCCGTCGTCCCACTCGATCTCGCGGACCCAGAGCTTCGAGCGGCCCTGGTCCGAGGCGTCGTACCCGTGGAAGACGAGGTAGTCGGTCCCGTCGAAGGTGTACGCGGCGGGATGCCCGACGCCGGGCCAGGCGCTGTCGCCCTTCACCACCAGCGTGCCGCCGCCGTGGCGCATGTCGTGGTTCGCCCGGTCCAGGTACGGCCCCTCGATGTCCCGCGACCGTCCGACCACCACCTTGTACGTGCTGTTCTCCCCGGCGCAGCACCGGTCCCACGACGCGAACAGGTAGTAGAAGCCGTCCTTCCGGAAGATGAACGGCGCCTCGATGTCGCTGTTGATGGTGTCCCCGGCGTAGTCCTCCGGCAGCTTCCAGTACCGGTGTCGCGCGGCGACCGTGTGCCATTCCTCCGGGTCGTGCAGCGCGAGCCGGTCGGGCGCGAGCCGGGTGAGCTTGATCCCCGACCAGTAGGAGCCGAACGTCAGCCAGGGACGCCCCTCGTCGTCCACGGCCAGGTTCGGGTCGATGGCGTTCCAGTCGTCGCGGCCCTCCACGGAGCGCACGACCGGGCCGTGGTCGACCCACTCGAACGCGGGGTCCGCCGGATCGAGCGTGGCGTTCGTCGCGACGCCGATGGCCGAGTTGTTCGACCCGAACGACGACACCGAGTAGTAGAGGTAGTACGTCCCGTCGTGGTACGAGATGTCGGGGGCCCAGATGTGGTTGCGGAAGCGCGGGTTCACGTCCGTAGCCCAGACCGGCGCCTCGTCGAACACCGGGTCCAGCCGCTCCCAGCTCGCCATGTCAGCGGACCGCCACACGCTGATCCCGCGGCCGGTCTCGAAGAGGTAGTAGCCCCCGTCGGCCTCGATCATCACGGGGTCGTGGACCCGGACGTCCGTGGCCTGGGCGTCGGCCCGGGGCGTCAGCGCCAGCAGGACCGCGACCGCGGCCACGCCCGGTACGCACCCCCGCCGCAGCAGGGCTCGCTTCGTCGTCATAGGAGCTCCCAGTACAGGTTGAACCGCTCGTGGTGCAGTCGGTAGTACGGGATCAGCTCCACGTCCTGGGGTCGGCCGATCCCGACGGTCTCGAACGTGAGCGGGCGCCCGGACACCGGCCGGACGTGGCGGGTCACCGCGTCGGCCCCGGCGGCCAGCGCCGGGACCTCCACGGGGACCTCCAGGATCATCCCCGAGGTCCGCTCGTTCCGGAGGATGTCGGCCCCCGGGTACAGCCCTTCCGTGCCGAGCCGGCCCGCCAGGACCACGGGGCCGTAGAGGAACGCCACGCGGTCCGGGGCGCCGGGCAGCGCCTCCGTCCGGAGGTGCATCGGGAGCCGCAGCTCGACCCGGTCGCCATCGCGCCACTGCCGGTCCAGCGCCATGTACTCGCCGGGACCCGCCCCGAGATCCACCCGCCGGCCGTTGACCCGCAGCTCGGCGTCGCGGCACCAGCCGGGATAGCGGATCCGGAGCGTCGCCCCGACGGGCCGGTCCACGGCCACCGAGAACCGGACCCGGTCCGCTTCGGGAAAGCGCGTCTCCTGGCGGAGCGTGATCCTCTTCGCCTCCCACCGGACCGTGGACGGGATGAACAGGTTGACCCAGAGCGTGTCGTCGCTCCGGAAGTAGATGGAGTCGCCGTACTTCGCGTGGTTCTCCAGCCCGGACCCGGTACAGCACCAGAACGAGTCGATGGGCGTGTGGTACAGCTTGACGTACCCCGGCCGCGTCGCCTGGAAGTACGTGCTCCACCCCGTCTCCGGGTCCTGCGACGCCAGGATCCCGTTGTACAGCGCGCGCTCGTAGTAGTCGGCGTACGCCGCGGAGGGATCGGCCGCGAAGAGCTGGCGCGTGAGCCGGAGCATGTTGTACGTGCAGCACGTCTCGCTCGTCTTCGCCGAGTGCAGGTGCCGCGGGAACGTGTCCACCGGGAAGAAGTGCTCCCAGTCGCCGTGACCGCCGCGCACGAACGACCGCTCGCCCACCACGGTGTCCCAGAAGAACCGGGCCGCACGCCCGTACCGCTCCTCGCCCGTGATCTCGTACAGGCGCTCGAACCCGACCACCTTCGGGATCTGCGTGTTGGCGTGGAGCCCGTTCAACGGGTCCACCCCCCGGGCCAGCGGCTGGAGCAGCGCCTCGTGGCAGAAGCGGCGAGCCAGCGTGAGGCAGCGCTCGTCGCCCGTGAGGACGTGGATGTCGGCCAGCACCTCGTTCATCCCGCCGTGCTCCCGGTCGAGCATCCGCTGGAACGCCGCGTCACTCATGGGCGCGGTGAGCTCCCACGCCCAGTCGGTCAGCCGGACCAGCACGGGCAGCGCCCTGTCGCTCCCGGCCACCAGGTGCGCGTCCCTGAGCCCCGCGAAGATCTTGTGCATCGTGTACCAGGGCACGCCCTCGAAGGGCTCCCCGTTCACCGCCCGGCGCAGGGTCTCGTCGCCGTCCGGGAACGCGCACACCAGCCCGGTCCCCCACGCCTCCTGGCACGCGGCCAGCTCCGCGACGATGTAGTCGATCCGGTCCCGGAACCGACGGTCGCCTGTGGACGCGTACATCAGCGAGCCCGCCGTCAGCCAGTGACCCAGCGTGTGGCCGTGACAGCGGATCTCCACCCACGGCTCCTGCGACTCCCAGCCGCCGTACACCGGCGCCTTCGGCTCCAGACCGGCGTTCTCGCGGAAGTTGTGCAGCAGCCGGTCCGGATCGAGGTCCAGCATGTAGCGGGCGTCCCGCTCCTGCGCCTCCCGGAACGGACCGTCAAGGAGCTCCACCGCCGTCAACGGGAACGGTCGGGCCACCCGCTCCGGAGGCCGGCCCGGACGCGGCGACGGAGGCAGCGGACCGTCGTACGGCGCACGCTCCGCGAGCAGCCCGGTCGGGGCGAGACCGAAGCCGGCACCGACCGTCCCCACGCCCAGTACCCGCAGCCAGTCCCGTCGGCTCAACCCCCGGTCGCAGCTGCCGCTACCCTCGGTGCGGCGCGCGTGTCCGTCGCGGTCATTCCGGTCCGAGGCGTCGCGAGGATCGGCGGGCATGGCAATCCGGGTTCAAATGGGTTCAATTCAGGACTGAATGCAAAAGTAACGGGATGAACCCCGACCCGCACCGCCGCCGCGCGGAAACTTGATGGCGCGGCCCCGGACCGCGATCATGGCGCTGCGGTAGACGGCTTCTCGAAGACCCATGGATGCGTGTGATGATCAGCTATGACGATCTGGAGGTCTGGTTCCTGACCGGGAGCCAGCATCTGTACGGCCCCGAGACGCTGGAGCAGGTCGCGGCGCACTCGCGGGAGATGGTGGACCGCCTGAACGCGGAGGCGGGGCTGCCGGTGGACCTGGTGTTCAAGCCCGTGCTGAAGACTGCGGACGAGATCGGGCGGGTGCTGGGCGATGCGGACCGAGCGCCGGAGTGCATCGGGGTGGTGGCGTGGATGCATACGTTCAGCCCGGCGAAGATGTGGATCCGCGGTCTGGAGGCGCTGCGCGAGCCGCTGCTGCACCTCCACACGCAGTACAACCGGGACATCCCGTGGTCGTCCATCGACATGGACTTCATGAACCTGAACCAGTCGGCCCACGGCGACCGGGAGTTCGGGTTCCTGTGCTCGCGGCTGCGGCTGGAGCGGAAGGTCGTGGTGGGCCAC
>JAWVYT010000249.1:0-4411 GCA_033722595.1 Longimicrobiales bacterium | reverse complement strand
GCGGCGCCATCGTCCTCACCGCGTGGGGGTCTGGACACGCGGGTCGGCGCGGCCACGGACTCGGTCTCCGGGGAGCAGCTCGTCCTGTGGTCGGGAACCGGCCAGACGGGCCGCCTGGGTCAGCTGCTGCCGCGATCGCTGGCGGTGGTGCTGGTGGACAGCGCGGGCCGCCCCATCGCCGACCGGGAGGTTCGATTCGCCGTGGCGCCGGGTGGCGGGAACGTGGATCGGGACTCGGTTCGGACTTCGGACTCAGGGCTGGCTGCCACGTCCTGGCGCCTGGGTCGGAACCCATCGGCGCTGGAGGTCCGTGCGTACGTGGCGGACCGGCCGGAGCTGACCGTCCGGTTCACGGCGACGGCCGACGGCCCGCCGCCCGTGGCAGCAGCGCCGTCTCTGTCAGAGCCTTCCGAAGACCCCGTCTCCGAGCCCGGGCCGGAAAGCATTCGGGAGTCGACGGCCCCCGGTCCGGAGCGGGAGGGTCCAGCGGTAGCGCGGCCTGCCCGTGCCCGGGCGTGGTCCGTGGGGGGTGTGCACACGTGCCGGGTCAACGGGGCCGGCGGGGTCTCGTGCTGGGGTCCCGGCGGCGAGGATGAGCGTGCGCTCGGTTCCGTGATCTGGGGGGTGGCGGCCGGTGTGTTCCACGTCTGCGCAGTCACGGACGCGTCGACGGTGGGGTGCTGGCGGGTGGGGGGTGGAGAGCGGCAGGCGATTAGCGGGGAGCGGTCGCTTCCAGGGGACGGAAGGCCGGTGGAGCTGGCGGTGGGGTCGGAGCACGTCTGTGCCCGTACCGATGATGGCCGGGTCGTCTGCTGGGGCAGCAACGGTCGCGGCCAGCTGGGGCAGTCGGGGAGCTCTCCGGGCTCCGCGGTCGTGGAGGGTCTGACGGATGTGGCGCAGGTCGCGGCTGGCTGGTTCCACACCTGCGCGCTGACCCGTAGGGGCGACGCGTACTGCTGGGGCGCCAACGATGTCGGTCAGCTCGGGACCGGCGGCTCCGGGGACCGGACGCGTCCCACGCCCGTCGCGCAGCCCGGCCCGCTGATCGCGCTGGCCGCGGGGGCCAGCCACACGTGTGCGCTCACGCCGAACGGGGCCGCCTGGTGCTGGGGCGAGAACCAGTACGGCCAGCTGGGGACGGGCGCGATCACGAGCAGCGCGCGGCCGACGCGGGTCGATTCCGACCTGTCCTTCCGTTCGCTCGTCGCCGGGGGGGTCCACACCTGCGGCCTGACGGAGGCCGGCAACGCGTGGTGCTGGGGCCGCAACCTGTTCGGGCAGCTCGGGGACGGCAGCACCGAGGACTCGTCCGCACCCGTGCCAGTCGCCGGAGCGCACACCTTCGCCCGTCTGGGTGGCGGCGGTGCGCATACGTGCGGCGAAACCGTGAACGGAACGCTCTACTGCTGGGGCAACAACATCCAGGGTCAGGTCGGCGACGGGACCCGGGACAACCGGACCGCACCGGTCCGGGCGGGAGGGCTGTAGTCGTGTCGGGTATCGGCGTGGGCCTGGCGCGCTGGTCGGCGACCCTCCTGATGCTCCCCGGGCTGCTGGTGGCCGCTGCCGCCAGCGGTCAGACGCTGACGCTGCGGGAGCAGCCATCGTCGGCATCGCTCCTGTGCGATCCCACGTTGCGTGCTCCGACCTGCGGGTTCGGGGACCCCGCCGAGGTAGAGCGCCTGGTCAACGCCGCCACGCAGGCCATGATCCTGGGCGACCTGGTCGAGGCCGACCGATACCTTACCGAGGCCCTGGAGCTCGACGCCTGCGCCGTGGAGGCCACGTACCTCCACGGCCGGATCATCGCCCAGACCGAGGATCTGGCGGCGGCCAGCGAGTGGTTCTGCCGGTACCTGACGCTGGCGCCGTTCGGCGCGTCGGCCGAAGAGGCGCGACGCCGACTGGACCAGGCCGTGGAGAACGGGGCCGCGACGGAGCTCCAGGTCATGTTCCAGGAGGGGGTCGAGCTCTATCTGAGCGGTGACCTGGAGGCCGCGGATGCAGCCTTTTCCGCGGTCCTGGAGCGGCACCCCGCCCCGGAGGCAATCTACAATCGGGCCATCGTGCGGCTGGCCATGGAGCGCCCGCTGGAGGTGCGATCGGATCTGCGTCGCTACCTGCAGCTTCGGCCGGATGGAGAGGACGCCGATGTCATCCGGGCTGCGCTGGAGGTGCCGGCCCGCGCGTGGACCTCCCGGAGCCCGGGAGCCGCGTTCGTCCTGGGGGCTGTGCTGCCCGGCGCCGGGCAGTATTATACGGGACGCACCTGGTACGGCCTGGCGGTGACCGGCCTCGTGGCGGGAAGCATCGTGACGGGGTACTTCTTCAAGCAGACCACCATCCAGTGCCGTGCACCCGATCCATCGGGCGACTGCCCTCAGGACGCCATCGTCTCGAGGGAAACGACCCGACCTCTCCTGGTTCCGGCACTGGGTGTGGGCGCCGGGCTCATGCTCGTCACGGCCATCGAAGCCGCGATCCACGCCGGCGGCCGCGGGCCGCCGCTGACCGTGGCCGGCTCCGGCGGCCTCCGCCTTGAGATCGCGGCCCGACCCCGGCCGTCCGGCGCGCTGGACATCCACCTGATCCGGTTCCGGCATTGATCGATCGTGTCTGAAGCTCGCCCCTCGACCCGTCTGCGCAGCGCCCGGCGGCCCCGCCGCCCGCTGCGCTCCCACGTGCTCCGCGCGCTCCTGGGGCTCGGGGTGGTCGTGGGCTGCGAGGAGGTGCTCATCGATCCGATCCCGGTGGCCACGGTGCAGGTCGTGCCGGACAGCGCCGCCCTCTTCGTCGGCGACAGCGTCCAGCTGGAGGCCCGGCTCTTCGACGACATCGACGAGCCCGTGGGCGGCCGGCCCGTCACCTGGACGAGCAACGACCCCGAGCTGGCCGCAGTGGACGCGGGCGGACTCGTCGTGGGCGTCGGCGCAGGGACCACGCAGGTCCGGGCCACGGCCGAGGGGCAGTCCGGCTCGGCGTCCATCGTCATCCTCCGGCATCCGCAGATCGCGCTGGATCGCAGCTCGGTTGCGTTCTCCGCGGTGGAAGGCTCCAGCGATCCGCCGCCGGTGGCGGTCGCCATCACCAATGCCGGGGATAGCACGCTGGCAAACCTTTCCGTCGTGGTCATCTACGACGATGGGGTGGGGCCCTGGCTGGAGGCCGCCCTGGACACGACCGTCGCACCGGCAGTCTTGACCCTCACGGCCCGTACCGGTGTCCTGGAGCCGGCAGGCTATGCCGCAGCGGTGGAGGTCTCCGATCCCGCCGCCATCAACTCGCCGGTCACGGTGGACGCCGTGTTCCAGGTCCAGCAGAGCGTGCCCGTGGCGCCGTCCGGGCTCGAAGTCACCGGCGTCGCTGCGAGCTCCATCGAGCTCGCCTGGAGCGACAACAGCGACAACGAAGCGGAGCTCCGAGTCGAGCGGCAGGCGGACGGCGAGGCGGCCTTCTCGCCCCTGACGACGCTGGGCGCCGGCAGCATGAGCTACGTCGACAACAGCGTGAACCAGGACCGGCGGTACGGCTACCGGGTCCGGGCGTGCAACGGAGCCGGCTGCTCGCCCTACTCGAATCAGGCGACGGCCACGACATCGCCCTTCGCCCCGTCGGGGCTCACGGCGCAGGCCGCCAGTGCCTCACAGGTCGACCTATCCTGGGTCGACAACAGCGCCACGGAGACCGAGATCCGGGTCGAGCGACGCGTAGTGGGAGGCAGCTTCACGCGGACGGCCACCCTGGGCCCGAACGTCACGACCCACCGTGATACGACCGTGCAGCCGGAGACGGACTACGAGTACCGGCTCCAGGCGTGCAACGACGACGGCTGCTCCACCTTCTCGGGCACCGCGGCCGTGACGACGCCGCCCGTCCCGATCCCCGGCGCGCCCACGAGCCTGACGGCCGCCACGGTCTCACGGACGCGTATCGATCTGGCGTGGACCGACAACAGCGCCGAAGAGACCGGGTTCGAAGTGGAGCGCCGGGGCCCCGGCGAAAATCAGTTCACTCTCCTCGCCGCCGTCGCGGCCGACACGGTCACATACAGCGACACGACCGTGGCCGAGGACGGCACCTACGTGTACCGCGTACGCGCCTGCGGCTCCGGCGGGTGCTCGGAGTATTCCAACAACGCGTCCGCGACCACACCCCCGTCGGCGCCCACGAACCTGACGGCGGTGGTGGTTTCCGCCAGCCGGATCGACCTGAGCTGGTTCGAGAGCAGTGCCACCGAAACCTCCTTCCAGGTGGAACGGCGCGTGGTGGGTGGCAGCTACACCCGGATCGCCACGCCTGGCGCCGACGTGACGCAGTTCAGCGACACCGGAGTCACCATCGATACGGAGTACGAGTACCGGGTCCGGGCGTGCAATGGCAGCGGCTGCTCGGACTACTCCAACGAGGCGGC
>JAWVYT010000248.1:0-4418 GCA_033722595.1 Longimicrobiales bacterium | reverse complement strand
GACTGGAGGACCCCGCCCGCCCGTCGGCAGAGGACGCGACCTCGGGCCCGACCGCAGCGGCCGGAGGGCCCGCCCCGTCCGGTCTCGGATACACCGGCGATACGGGACCCTCACCGGAGCTCGGCGCGTTCATGCGCGGGCTGGACGTGCTCGTCGCCGAGTGCTCGCTCCCCGATGACCAGGCCATCGACACCCACCTCTCGCCCGCTTCCCTCGCCGCGCTCGGCGCCCACGCAGCGCCCGGGCGGCTGGTGGTCACCCACGTCTACCCGCAGCTCGCGGCCCTCGACCCGGTCGCCCGGCTGCGGGCGGCGGGCTGGGATGGAGAGGCGGTCCGCGCGGAGGACGGGCTGGAGCTCGAGGTGACCTGACCAGGGGTTGGCGGCCCGACCTCGAACTCGACCTCGACCTCGAAATCGAACTCGAAATCGAACTCCCCGTGGACGCGCCCGACCCCTCGCTTTAGCTTCCGGAGCGCGGCCACCCGGCCGACCAACCTGAACAGCACGCGGGAAGAAGCGGGAAGAGCATGCTCGTCGTCATGAACCACGGCGCGCCGGAGGAAGACATCCAGCGCGTCGTCGACACCATCGAGGAAATGGGCTACGGCGCCCGGCCGATCCCCGGGAAGCAGCGGACGGCCGTGGGGCTGGTGGGCAACGACGGTCGCGTGGACGCCGGCCGGCTCCAGTCGCTGCCGAACGTACAGCAGGTCATCGAGGTGACCCGGCCGTACAAGCAGGTGTCGCGGGAGTGGCGACCGGAGCCGACGGTCATCACGCTGCCCAACGGCACCCGGATCGGCACCGACGACGTGGTGCTGATGGCCGGGCCCTGCTCGGTGGAGTCGGAAGAGCAGATCATGACGTCGGCCCGGCTGCTCCGGGATGCCGGCGCCACCATCCTGCGGGGCGGCGCGTTCAAGCCGCGGACCTCGCCGTACGCGTTGCAGGGGCTCGGCGAGCCCGGACTGGAGCTCCTGGCGTAGGCCCGCGAGGAGACGGGCATGGCCATCGTCACGGAAGCGCTGGAGCCCGAGCTGGTGGACACCGTGGCCGAGCACGCCGACATCGTGCAGGTCGGCGCCCGGAACATGCAGAACTACCCGCTCCTCCGGAAGGTCGGCCGGAGCGGGAAGCCGGTGCTGCTGAAGCGGGGCATGGCCGCCACCATCAAGGAGCTGCTCCTGGCCGCCGAGTACATCGTCAACGAGGGCAACCCGGACGTGATCCTCTGCGAGCGGGGCGTTCGCAGCTTCGACGACCACACCCGTAACCTGCTCGACCTGACCGCGATCCCGGTGGTGAAGTCGCTGAGCCACCTGCCGATCATCGCCGACCCCAGCCACGGCACGGGGCTCCGCTCCAAGGTGGTGCCCATGGCCCGGGCCGCCGTGGCCGCGGGCGCGGACGGGCTCATGATCGAGGTCCACCCGGACCCGGACCACGCGCTGTCCGATGGCGCACAGTCGCTGTTCCCGGACCAGTTCGTGGAGCTCACGGAGCAGGTGAAGATCATCGCCGAGTCCATCGGCCGACGAGTGGCGCCGGGGCTGGAGGTACCGGCGTAGGCCGGCGGGACGTCCGCCGGACGAGACCCGCTCGGCAACCCGGCGGCGGACACGCTCGCCCCACGCGCACCGCCCATCCCGGCGAGGACCGCTCCGGCGCCGGCCGCATGTCCGTCCGCGATCTCTCCCCGCCCGCGGAACGTCCCCTCCGGCTATCGGCCCGCCCCGTCCGGACCGGTATTCTGGACCGGTACAACCGGCGGCAGGGGGCGTCATGGCGGAGATCCACCAGCGCGGAGAGCGGGGCGAGGACGCGGCGGCGTCGTACCTCAGCAGTCGCGGCTGGCGGGTCCTGCACCGGAACTGGCGGTTCCACCACAAGGAGATCGACCTCGTGGCCGAGCGCGACGGCGTGGTGGCGTTCGTGGAGGTGAAGACCCGGTCCCGGGGCGGCTGGGGCCATCCGCTGGAATCCATTGACGCACGCAAACGACGTGACCTCGCCATCGCCGCCCGCGGCTGGATCGCCGAGCACGGCCGCCCCTATTCGTCGTTCCGCTTCGATGCCGTCTGCGTTGTCACGGGCCCCGCCGGCACCCGCGTAGACCACATAGAAGGCGCCTGGCGCCTGTGAGCCGGGCGGCGGCCCGAGAAGGCTGGATACGCCAGAGACCCCGCCCACCCCGCGAACCACTCGGATCTCAGATCTCAGATCTCAAATCTCAGATCTCAAATCTCAGATCTCAAATCTCCTGCAGCATCTCCCCGACCCGGGCCATCCCCCGCCCGCGCTCCACGAGCACATCGCCCAGCTTGCGCAGGACGTCGTCGGGCGCGGCGTCGGGCTTCTGCCGGTAGGAGCGGAGGTCGGCGACCGGGATGTCGAGCGCCATGGCGAGCTCCTCCTCGGTGCTGACGAACAGGTCGGTCGCGCGTCGGAAATCGAGCGGCATGGAATGCCTCCTCGGGTTCAGAGCTGGAAGCGACGGTGATCGGACATGATGCAGCGGTTCTGGACCACCCGGATCCCGGCCCGAGCCAGCCGCTCGGCCGCGTCGTCGTTCCGGATCCCCAGCTGGAACCACACCACCTTCGGGCCCTTGGCGATGATGTCGTCCACGTGGGGCGGGATGTCCGTCGGCTTGCGGAACACGTCCACCAGGTCGACCTCTCCCGGGACCTCCGCGACGGTCCGGTACACCGGCTCGCCGAGGATCTCGGTCACGTCGGGGTAGTAGGTCGGCACGGGGATCACGTCGTAACCCACGTCCTGCAGGTACTTCGGCACGTAGTGGGCGGGCCGTCCCACCCGGGACTCCGGCTTGATCCCCAGCACCGCGATCCGCTCCGTGGACGCCAGGATCTCCCGGATCTCGTCCCCGTCCTGCACCAGCCGGTCCTTCCAGTCACCGTTCTGTCCCATTCCCCCGCCCTTTCCCTGTGTGCCCCGCTCACCCCGGCGCGCCGACCGGCCTCGGGATGCTGTACCGATCTCGAAATCGAACTCGAAATCGAAATTTGCGGCTTGAACGCGCGCCCCCGTTCCGTTACGTTTTTCTCGCCCCAGGCCCCGCAGGGCGCGAGCGCATGAATCCCGTCAGGACCGTGAAGGTAGCAGCGGTAAGTGACGCGGACGCTGCTGCGGATCGCCTGGGGTATTTTATTTCCAGCGCTGCCCTGCTATGGGTGCAAGGCCCGCGCCGAAACCCCAATCCAGCCCACACGCCCCGAGTTCCATGACGCGCAACGCCCTGGCCCGGACCTACCGACCCCGCCGGTTCGCCGAGATGGTCACGCAGGAGCACGTCTCCGACACGCTTCGGTCCGCGGTGGCGCGGGACCGGGTGGCCCACGCGTACCTGTTCAGCGGGCCGCGCGGGGTGGGGAAGACCACGGCCGCCCGGGTCCTGGCGATGGCGCTGAACTGCCCGAACCGGGACGAGAGCGGGGAGCCGTGCGGGGTGTGCGAGAGCTGTGAGCGGATCTGGAGCGGGAAGACGTCGCTCGACGTGGTGGAGATCGACGCGGCCTCGAACCGGGGCGTGGACGACGCCCGCGACCTCCGGGAGCGGGCCATGTATGCGCCCACGGAGGAAGATCGCTACAAGGTCTACATCATCGATGAGGCCCACATGCTCACCCGGGAGGCGTGGAACGCGCTCCTCAAGATCCTGGAGGAGCCGCCGCCGCGCGTGATCTTCTGCTTCGCCACGACGGAGCCCCAGAAGATCCAGCAGACGGCGCCGCCGATCCTGAGCCGTACCCAGCGGTTCGATTTCCGGCGCCTGAGCGTGCCGGCCATCGTGCAGCGGCTCGGCCAGGTGCTGGAGCAGGAAGGGGTGGAGACGGACCCGCAGGCGCTGCTGCTGCTGGCGCGCCGGGCCGAGGGCGGGATGCGGGACGCGCTCTCGCTCCTGGACCAGGCGCTGTCGTTCGCCGAGGGCCGGCTCGCGGCGGAGGACGTACAGCGGATCCTGGGACTCGTGGCCGACGAGGTCTACCTGGACCTGTTCGCCATCATCGCCGAGGGGCGGGTGGCGGACGTCTTCCGCTTCGTTCAGGAGATCGTGGAGGGCGGTTACGACCTCAGCGAGTTCTATCGCGGCCTGGCCGACGCGCTGCGTACGCTCCTGATCGTGCGTTTCGACGGCGCAGAGGCCGCCGAGGTCCGCGAGGACCTCCGGCCGGTCTGGGAGGAGCGGGCGGACGCGTTCTCGACCGGCGACCTGCTCCGGATGCTCGGCCAGACGGCCGAGCTCGACGCGGACGGACGGTTCCGCAAGAGCACCAACCCCCGGATCCTGCTGGAGGCCCTCCTGCTCCGCTTCGCGCACCTGCCGCGGACCGTGGAGCTCGAGGCGCTGATCCGGGCGGCCGGCGGCGGCGACGCGGTCGTGCCCGCCGAGCG
>JAWVYT010000247.1:0-4424 GCA_033722595.1 Longimicrobiales bacterium | reverse complement strand
CGCGCCACTCGATCCGCCCGGACGCTGACCGGCGCGTCCGGCCACCGCCCGGTCCGGCTCCGGTCAGCGCCTACCGATCACCTGGGGAGCGCTACTCCTGGTAGTAGGCGTCGTACGACGACCTGGCCTCCACCCCCTCGTCCTCCTCTTCTTCCGGCTCTTCCTCCGGGATCATCCGCTCGGTGACTGGCTCCATACCCCGTTCGGCCAGCATTTCGTTGAACCGGGCCAGCTCGGTCTCCATGACCTCGTCGAGCAGCGCCATCTGCTCGTCCAGCAGCCCCGAGAGCTTCTCGAAGACGTCGTAGCTCTGGGCCGTGGGCCGGCCTTCGGCGCCCTGCACCACGCCCAGCAGCGCGGCGATCCGGTTGTTCAGCTTGATCGGGAAGTTGAGCGGATCCTGGTTGCTCCGGTTCCGGACCTGGTAGATCTCGCCCTCCACGGCGTCCAGCTCCGCCCGGAGCCGCTGCGCGGCGGCCTCGAGCGCCTCGTCCTCCGGCCGCTCCACGAGCCGCGCGTCGATCTGCTCCTCGATGCCGCGGATCAGCCGCACGGCGTTGTTGGCCACCGTCACCTTCTCCTGGATCTCCATGGAGAACAGGAACTGCTCCTCCAGGTCGGCCAGGGCCACGTCCTCGAGCCGCGGGTCGGGCCGGATCTCGAAGCTCCGCTCCTGCGTGCGGCCGTCGGCCGTGAGCCGGACGGTGTACTGCCCCGGGGGCGCCACCGGTCCGACCCGGGTGCTCGCCGCCCACATGATCAGGTCCGGGAAGCTGGCTGCGCCCGGGTAGCGGAGGTTCCAGTTGAAGCTGTGGAGCCCCGCTTCCATTGCGACGGTGGGCTGGCCCCCGCCCCACCAGCCGCCCCCGTCCTCCCCGTCGTCCTCCTCTTCTTCGGGGGGCGTGCCCTCGTAGCTCTGGATGACGGCGCCATCGTCATCGAGGATCTCCACGGTGAGCGTGCCCGCCGGCTCGCCCAGCAGGTACGTCACCCGGAGTCGGCCGTTGATCCCCAGGATCGGGTCCGCCGGCTCGAACAGGTGCACGTCCTCGCCGGCTACCGTCTCACTGAGCTGACGGAGCGGGCCGATGTCGTCCATGATCCAGAAGCTGCGGCCGTGGGTCCCGATGACCAGGTCGCGGTCCTCGACCACCAGGTCGCTGACCTGGACCACCGGCAGGTTCCGGGACAGGTTCTGCCAGCGGGCGCCGTCGTCCCAGCTCACCCACACGCCCTCCTCCGTGGCGGCGTACAGCATCCGCTCCCGGACGATGTCCTCCCGGATGGCCCGGGTGAACGCGCCCGGCGGGATCCCGTCGGAGATGTCCGTCCACGTCTCGCCGCAGTCCTGCGTCCGGTAGGCGTACGGCGCGAGGTCGCCGAGCAGGTAGCGGTTGCCGGCCAGGTAGGCCCGGCACGCCGCGTGGGGCGACGCCTCGATCATGCTGATCCGCGTGTGCGGCGGCAGCGCGGGCGGTGTGACCTCGGTCCAGCTCCCGCCGCCATCGCGGGTGATGTGCACGAGCCCGTCATCCGAGCCGGCCCAGATCAGCCCCTGCTGCACCGGCGATGGCGCCAGCGTGAAGATCGTCGCGTACGTCTCCACACCCGTCTGGTCCTTCGTGATCGGTCCGCCGCTGGGGCCCATCGTGGAATCGGCCGCCAGCGTCAGGTCCGGGCTGATCCGCTCCCAGCTCTGGCCTTCGGTCGTCGTCTTCCACACGTGCTGGCTGGTGGCGTAGAGCACGCTCGGGTCATGGGGATCGAACACGATGGGGAACGTCCACTGGAACCGCTCGGTGATGTCCTCCGCCGACCAGCCCATGGGGTTGTCCGGCCAGATCTGGACGTTCCGGCTGATCCCGGTCTCGCGGTCGTACCGGTTCAGGTAGCCGCCGTAACTGCCGCCGTACGTGATCTCCGGATGGTTCGGGTGTGGCGCGATGTAGCCGCTCTCGCCGCCCGCCACGCGGTAGTAGTCGTCGGAGCCGCCATCGCTCGGCATGCACACCGTGCTGTTGTCCTGCTGCGCGCCGCAGACGTGGTACGGCACGTCGTTGGTGGTCGTGACGTGGTAGAACTGGGCCGTCGGGAAGTCCTGGTCCGTCCACGTCCGGCCGCCGTTGAAGCTGACGTTCGCGCCCCCGTCGTTGGCGTTGATCATCCGCTGGTTGTCGCTCGGCGCGATCCACAGATCGTGGTTGTCGCCATGGGGCACGCGGATCCGGGTATCGAACGTCTCGCCGGCGTCCTCGGACTTGTAGAACGCCGTGTTCACCACGTAGACGATGTCCTTCTCCTGCGGGTCGGCGTACACCCGGGTGTAGTAGAACGCCCGCTGCCGGAGCTTCCGCTCGTCGTTGGTCTTCGTCCACGTGTCGCCGCCGTCGTCGCTGCGGAAGACGCCGCCGTCCTCGGCCTCGATGATGGCGTATACTCGCTGGCCGTCCACCGGCGACACGCTCACGCCGACCTTGCCCCACACGCCCTCCGGCAGGCCCGGTGCACCGCTCAGGTCGTCCCACGTCTCGCCGCCATCGGCGGTCCGGTACAACCCGCTGCCGGGACCGCCGCTCTTCATGCCCCACGGCTTCCGCCACACGTCCCACATCCCGGCGAACGCGCGGTCCGGATCGTTCGGGTCCAGGCTCAGGTCGACGGCGCCGGTGTTCTCGTCCACGAACAGGACCCGCTCCCAGGTCTCGCCGCCGTCCGTGGTCCTGTAGACGCCCCGCTCCGGGTTCGGCTCGCCGTAGTGGCCGAGCGCGGCCACCCAGACCACGTCGCAGTCGGCCGGATCGATCCGCACCCGTCCGATGTTGCGGGCGGCCTCCAGACCCGCGTGCTCCCACGCCTGCCCGGCATCGGTGCTCCGGTACACGCCGTCCCCCGGCTGCACGTTGCCCCGCAGCTGGACCTCGCCCATCCCGATCCAGACGACGTCCGGGTCCGCATTGCACACGTCCACCGCGCCCACGCTCGCGCTCCCGATCTGGCCGTCGGTCACCGGCCGCCACGTGGTGCCCGCGTCCGTCGTCTTCCACAGCCCGCCGCCGGTGGCGCCGAAGTAGTACTCGAGCATCCGGGCGTCGCTGCCGGCCGCGGCGATGGACCGACCGCCCCGGTCCGGGCCGAGGTTGCGCCACGTAAACGGCTCCAGCAGCTCGCTTCGGAACACTTCGGGCTGCTCGGGCTCGGCGCTCTGCTGCTGCGCCATCATGACGCCGGGTGCACAGCCGTAGACGGTGAGCGCCAGGATCAGGGCGGGGAGGGGGTGGCGGTGGAGGCGGATGGACATGGAGTCTTCCTGTTCTGTAGGCGTCGTGTCGGTCCGGGCCGGCAGGGTGGGTAGAGTGGCTGACCGTCCGGGCCAGTGTCAAGAAGCCCGGCTCGGGGCCGTTCCCGGGATCGTGTCGCCTTGCGCCGCCGGAACGCGATCGGCCATCTATCTCGACCCTGAACACCGCGGCCGGCCGGGTGTACAGAACCCCGCCGAAATCGAAGCCCTGAACGGGAAGCAGATACGATGCTGGAATTTACGGATACGGCCCGGGACATGGTCAAGCAGTTTGCGGACTCCATGGACGACCCGAAGCTCCGGATCGCCATCCACGGCAGTCCCTTCGCGCCGCAGTACGAGTTCGCGCTGGTCGAGGAGGAGCCGAAAGCCGAGGACCGGGTACTCCAGATGGACGGGTTCCGGATCCTGGTCGACGAGGCCAGCGCCGACCGGATCGACGGCTCGACCGTGGACTGGGTCGCCGGCGAGGCCGGCACCGGGTTCGAGGTCCGGAACCCCAACGTCCGGAAGCTCGGCGAGGTGGAGCCGACCGGCGACCTGGCGGACCGGGTCAAGCACGTGCTGGACACGAAGGTCAACCCCGGCGTGGCCGCGCACGGCGGCCAGATCTCGCTCGTGGACGTGGACGGGAGCGACGTCTACCTGGAGCTCGGCGGCGGCTGCCAGGGGTGCGGGATGGCCCGCGTCACGCTGAAGCAGGGCGTGGAGCGGATGCTGCGGGAGTCGATCCCCGATATCGGCGAGATCCACGACGTCACGGACCACGCGGCCGGCACGAACCCGTACTACGCCAGCCGTTGAGCCGGCCGGCAGTCACGGCGGTCGGCTTCCTCCTGGTCCTGGGCGCGTGTGACGGGCTCGGGGAGCGGCTCCGGACCGAGCCGGGCGGCGAGCTGGGCCGTGACATCATCATCGCCGACACCGTCGACGCGGCGCTCCTCCGGCCCGGCACCGTGCTCCGCTTCGGCCCCGCCGCCGACCACGTCGTCCAGGGTCCCCTCTACTCGCCCGTGGTGGTCGGCGACCGCGGCCAGGTCTCCATCTACGAGGGCTTCTTCGTCCCGGAGCCCTGCGCCCGGTCGCTCCGGGCCGACGCGGATCGGGAGGGCGACACCATCACCGT
>JAWVYT010000246.1:0-4434 GCA_033722595.1 Longimicrobiales bacterium | reverse complement strand
GTCGGCCAGTGCGTCGGTCAGTGTCTGGAGCCCGTTCCGGAACGTGCACGTGGGCGCGTCGGAGCGGGCGCGCCAGCCGCGGAGCGTGGCCCGGAGCAGGCTGCCCTCGATCCGGAGCGTGGACAGGATGGAGGCCAGCGCGTGCCGGGCCCGCATGTCGGCCGGGTCCGACGCGAAAAGCCCTCCGAAGAGCGGCGCGATCACCCGGCGGTACGCGCGCTCACCGAACTTGCGGGTGAAGAACTCGGCCGCGGACTCGTCGTGCCGGAGCCCGGACGTGAGCGGCTCGAACAGGATCCGGAACCGGTCGGGCCAGGTGATCAGGTCGGTGGTCAGCGCCGCGCCCGGGGTGACGGGCGCCTCCCGGAGCCGACCGTCGACGAAGATGTAGAGGGGGAGCGGGGGCGCGGTGACCAGGTCGTCGTCGAGCTCGAGCTGGCCGACCAGTGCCCGGAGCGGGGGGGTGAGCCGTGTGCGCTGGGGGCCGAGGTCGAGGACGCGTCCGTCGTCGCACACGGTCGCGATGACGCCGCCGGGCCGGGATCCGGCCTCGAGGATCGTGACGGCCGCGCCGCTGCGGTCCAGCGCGTGACCGAGGGCGAGCCCGCTGATCCCGCCGCCGACCACCGCGATCACGGGCGACCGGCGGTCAGGGTCGAAAGAGCTCGGCGCTGCGAGCGGACGTGTCGGAGGACGCGGGGCACGGCGCGGGACCGGGCCGGGTCAGGAGTAGGCCGGCAGCACGTTGAAGAGAACGATGAGCGCGACGACCAGGAACATGGCCAGGAGCATGGGCGCCACGAAGACGCCGGTGAAGATCTGGCTGTCCATCTTCAGGTGCATGTAGAACATGACCACCAGGACGAACTTCCCGGTGGTCAGCGTCAGGAGCAGCGGTACGATCACATTCGAGAGCGCCGGGATGTAGAAGATGGCGACCTCGAGGGCCGTGAGGATCGTGAGCACGGCGGCCACGATCAGGTACGTCATGGTCCCCGGGTGGTCGTGCTCCTCGGGGTGCTCGGTGTTCCTGTCGACCGCGTCAGCCATCTGCGTCTCCTCCATCAGCCCGGCTCCTGCAGCAGGTAGATCAGGGTGAAGATCACGATCCAGACGATGTCCACGAAGTGCCAGTAGAGCCCGGCGATCTCGACCTTCAGCGCGTCGCTCGGACCGATCCTGCCCGCATGGGTCTGGAACCACAGGATCAGGAGCCAGATCACGCCGATGGACACGTGGGCGCCGTGGAAGCCCGTCAGGATGAAGAACGACGAGCCGAACAGGTTCGTGGAGAGGGTCAGCCCCACGTGATAGAAATGCGTGAACTCGTACGCCTGGAAGCCCAGGAAGAGCAGCCCCATGAGCGCCGTCACCATCAGCCAGATCAATGAGCCCTTCCGGCTGCCTCGCTGCACCGCGTTCAGCGCCAGCACCATGGCCAGGCTCGACATGAGCAGGACGAACGTGCTGATGGTGGTGAGCGGGATGTCCAGGACCTCGTGCGGAAGCGGCCCTTCCACGTTCCGCCCCGCATAGATCATGTACGTGGCGATGAACGACCCGAAGAACAGGGTCTCGGACCCCAGGAAGGTCCAGAACCCGAGCTTCCAGGTGTCCAGCCCCGTGGCCGTCGGCGGGTGTGCCGCGTGCGCGTCAGCTGCCATGACCCCTAATCCCTACCCTCTTGCACTCTTGCATCTTGCATTCTTGCCTCTCGCATTCTCTCATCCCGCCGGCTCGAATGCCCAGTTCACGGTCGCGATGGCGGTGACGGCCACGCCGATGAGCGGGAGCCACCAGATGTCGGCCATGAAGAGCATCAGCGTCCCCGAGGCCCCGGCCGCGGTGATCAGCGGCCAGAACGACGGGTTCGGCATGTGCACGCCGCCCGCCGGCTCGGTGTAGACCGCCGCATCGTAGTCCTCGGGGTGGTCCCAGAGCGGGTTCCGGCTCCGGATGTCCGGCAGCTCGGCGAAGTTGAACTCGGGCGGCGGCGATGTGGTGGCCCACTCCAGCGTGGCGGCGCCCCACGGGTTCGGCCCGGCCTCCCGGCCCTTCTTCCAGCTCCACAGGAGGTTCCAGGCCAAGATCAGGGTGCCCACGGCCATGAGCAGCGCGCTCACGGACATGAACAGGTTGAGGTCGCCCAGCCCCAGCTCCTCGGCGTAGGTGTAGACGCGCCGGGGCATACCCAGCAGCCCCACCCAGTGCATCGGGAAGAACGTGAGGTTGAACCCGATGACGAAAGCCCAGAAGTGCCATTTCCCGAGCGTCTCGCTCATGAACCGGCCGCTGACTTTCGGGAACCAGTAGTACAGCCCGCTGAACACGCCCATCAGCAGCCCGCCGATGAGGACGTAGTGGAAGTGGGCGACGACGAAGTAGGTGTCGTGCTGCTGGAGGTCGGCGGGCGACGCCGAGTGCATGATCCCGCTGATCCCGCCGATGGTGAAGAGCGCCACCATGGCCACGGCGAAGAGCATGGACGTGGTGAACTGGATCTTCCCGCCCCACATGGTCGCCAGCCAGTTGAAGATCTTCACCCCCGTGGGGATGGCGATGATCATGGTGCTGATGGTGAAGAACGAGTCGGCGATGGGGCCGAGCCCGGTGGTGAACATGTGGTGGCTCCATACGCCCCAGCTGATGAACCCGATCAGCGCGCCGCTGAAGACCATGATGGCGTAGCCGAAGAGCGGCTTCCGGCTGAACGTGGGGATCACGTCGCTGGCGATCCCGAACGCCGGCAGGATCAGGATGTAGACCTCGGGGTGGCCGAACAGCCAGAACAGGTGCTGCCAGAGGATCGGGTCGCCGCCGGCCGCCACGTTGAAGAAGTTCGTGTCCCAGAACCGGTCGAACGTGAGCATGAAGAGCGCGACGGCCAGGACCGGCAGAGCCGTCACGATGATGAAGCTGGTGACGAACGCCATCCATGTGAACAGGGGCATCCGCATGAGCTTCATGCCCGGCGCCCGGAGGTTCACGATGGTCGTGATGAAGTTGACGCCACCGGCGATGGATCCGATCCCGAGGATCTGGAGCCCCAGGGCGTAGAAGTCCATGTTCGGCCCGGGACTGAACTGCCGACTGCTGAGGTTCGCGTACCCGAACCAGCCGCCATCCGGCGCGGCGCCGATGAAAAAGCTGGAGTACATGAACAGCCCGCCGAACAGGAACACCCAGAACGAGAAGGCGTTCAGCCGTGGGAAGGCCACGTCCCGGGCCCCGATCTGGAGCGGGACGATGTAGTTGAAGAACGCCACGGCGATGGGCATCCCGACCAGGAACACCATGGTCACGCCGTGCATGGTGAACAGCTGGTTGTAGAGGTCGGGGTCGAGGACCGCGGCCTCCGGCTGCGCCAGCTGCCAGCGGATGAGCAGCGCCTCGAAGCCGCCCAGCACGAAGAAGATCAGCGCGGCAGCGCCGTAGAGGATCCCGATCTTCTTGTGGTCGATGGTGGTGAGCCAGTCCCAGAGCCCGCTCCGGGGTTCCCGCTCGGCCACCGGCGTATGTGCTTCGACTGTTGCCATGCGTCTTCGCGTCAGAGTGTGGCTACTGGACGGGTACGGTGTCCGGCGTGGCGGCGCCCGCCGTGCCGGTGGCGCCCCGGCGTCCGGCCATGGGCCGTCGCAGGTCGAGGAGGTAGGTCGCGATGGCCTCGGCCTCCTCGCGGGTCAGCCCCGTGGGCTCCATCCCGCCGGCGCCCGTGTACGAGCCCGGCATGATGATGCCCTTCTTCAGGTCCGGCGCGTACAGGAGCCACTCGGTCAGGTTCTCGTGTGTGTTCTCCATGAGGCCCGCCCCCAGGGTGGTCCGCTCGCCGAAGAGCGTGAGGTCCGGCCCCAGTCGGCCCGCGGCCCGGGTCCCCTCGATGGCGTGGCACGCCACGCACACGCTGCCCAGGAACAGCTCCCGGCCCCGGGCCGACCGGTCGTCCGACGGCTCCACCGGCGTGTTCATGTCGGCGACCCACGCCTCGAACGCCGTTGAATCCACGCCGACGGCCATCATCCGCATGATGGCGTGGCTGGTGCCGCAGAACTCGGCGCACTGGCCCATGTACTCGCCGGCCGAGTCGATCTCGACCACGATCTGGTTCATGTGCAGCGGGTCCACGCCCTCCGGCGTACGCGGCACGGGGTTCACGTCCTTCTTCCCGCCGAGCCGCGGGATCCAGAAGCTGTGGATCACGTCGGCCGACCGGAGCCGGAGCGCGACCGGACGGCCGGTGGGTACGTAGAACTCGTTGGCCGTGACGATATCGTGGTCGGGGTAGCGGAACTCCCACCACCACTGGTGCCCGATCGCCTCGATGATCACCGCGTCCTCCGGCGCCTCCGCCTGTGTGGCGAAGATCGCCCGGATGGTGGGTACGGCGATGAACAGGATGATCAGCGCCGGGATGACCGTCCACGCGATCTCGAGCTT
>JAWVYT010000245.1:0-4435 GCA_033722595.1 Longimicrobiales bacterium | reverse complement strand
GTCCGGAATGTCCGGTGTCTGCTCCAGGATGTCCAGGATCGGGAACCGGTCCTCCTGCTGCACCGCCATGAAGAGCCGGGGCATGATGGGGAAGTGGAAATTCATGTGGCACTCGTCCCCGTCCCCGAAGTACTCGACGGCGTCCTCCGGCCACTGGTTCGCCTCCGCCAGCAGCATCCGGTTCGCGTACCGCTCGTCGATGTGCGACCGGAGCTCCTTCAGGAACTCGTGGCTCTCCGGCAGGTTCTCGCAGTTCGTGCCCTCCCGCTCGAACAGGTACGGGATCGCGTCGAGCCGCATCCCGTCCACGCCCATCTTCCACCAGAAGTCCATCACCCGGAAGACCGCGTCCCGGACCTCGGGATGGTCGAAGTTGAGGTCGGGCTGCCGATGGTAGAACCGGTGCCAGTAGTACTGCTCCGCCAGCGGATCCCAGGTCCAGTTGCTGGCCTCGAAGTCCTGGAAGATGACGCGCGCGTCCCTGTACTTCTCCGGCGAGTCGCTCCAGACGTAGAACTCGCGCTCCGGGCTGCCCTTCGGCGCCCGTCGCGCCCGCTGGAACCACGGGTGCTGGTCCGACGTATGGTTGATGACCAGCTCCGTGATGACCCGGATCTCCCGCTTGTGGGACTCCCTCAGGAACCGGCGGAAGTCCCGGAGCGAGCCGTAGGCCTCGTGGACATCGGTGTAATCCGAGATATCGTAGCCGTCATCGAACCAGGGCGACGGGTAGAACGGAAGGATCCAGATGGCGGTGACGCCGAGGTCCTCCAGGTAGTCCAGCTTCTCCGTCAGCCCCCTGAAGTCGCCCATCCCGTCGCCGTTCGAGTCGTTGAACGCCCGGACGTGGACCTCGTAGATGACGGCGTCTTTGTACCATTCCGGGTCGTCGGGCCGAACGTCGGGCTTCAGGGGTTGGGATGAGCCAGCTGCGGCCATGGTATCCTTCGTGACGTTCGCGATCGATCAGCCGGAGAGCGCGGGCAGCACGGTCACACCGACGTAGAACGAGCTGTACTCCGCTTCCAGCGGCACGCCGAGGTCCCGGAGGTCGATGGTCGGAAACTGCCGGACCCCGGCGCGAAGCGACAGGTAGACCTCCGAGATCCGAATACTGCCGCTCGCCCCCACGACGGTGCCGAACACCGGCTTCCCCTGCTCCCTCAGCTTGTCGGAGTTCCGGGTGGTTTCCCACAGGATCTGGTTCAGCACGGGCCCGGCCTCCAGACGGAGCGGGCCGAGGTGCACGCCGCCCGTGGCCGTGAGCATGAACGAGGCGTAGGAGACGATGAGCGTCTCCTTCGTGTCCATGTTGAACCCTTCCGCATGGCCTCGCTGCCCGTTGGAGCCGATCAGCTCCAGGGAGAACGGGGCGGGGAACCGGTAGCGGGCGCCGATGAACGCGACCACGTTGAGCCCGTCATCGAAGTAGAACGGGTGCTCCACGGCCTCCACGCACGTCTGGACGTAACACCGCTCCGGCCGCGTGTCCCCGAGGTCGGCGGCCTCCAGCGACTCCACCAGCGACGGCCCGGGACCGCCGCGCTCGTACCCGACGCCGGCCACGAACGTCAGCCCGTGCGACCCCTGCCCCGCGGCCGGGGCCGCGATCGACAGTGCGGCCACGGCCACGGTCAGCAGCCCCTGCACCCTCCCCCTCGTCCTCTGTCTCAAAACTCCTCCCGCTGCGTCTCGCTCCGCGGGCCCGAGCGGGTGACGCGGAAGATGTGGGCCGGGAACGCGTGGGGATTCAGCTCCACGTAGTTCGACCAGCCGCGCCAAACATATCGGGCGTCGCTCATTACGTCGTGGACCTCGAAGCTCTCGTCCGCCCCGATCCCCCAGTCGTCCAGCGGCAGGTGGACCATGGTCGACTGGGTGTGCTTCGGATCTAGATTCACCACAACGAGGATCAGGTTCCCATCGTCGTCCGGACGGGGCTCCCCGAACCGGTAGGTGTACGGCGAGCCGTCGGCGTGGCTCCACTTGCTGTACACCATGATCTGGTCGTTGTCGGAGCCGTGGAAGCGCAGTGAGCGGTTGTGCTGGAGCGCGGGATTGTCGCGACGGATCCGGTTCACGCGGCGGACGTATTCCCGAATGTTCTCGCCCTCCAGGTCCCAGTCGCGAATCTCGTACTTCTCGTTGTCCAGGTACTCCTCCTTCTCGCGCCGGGCGCGGCTCTCCATCAGCTCGAACGCCGGACCATAGATCCCCCAGCTCGCCGAGAGCGTGGAGGCCAGGACCAGTCGCTGCAGGTAGACGGGCTTGAGCCCCGTCTGGAGCTGGTCGGTCAGGATGTCCGGCGTGTTCGGCCACGCGTTCGGACGGAAGAAGTCGGCGACCGGCGGGCGCGAGAGCTCCCGGAAGTAGTCCTCCAGCTCCCACCGCGCCCGCCGCCACGCGAAGTAGGTGTAGCTCTGGGTGAAGCCGAGCTTCCCGAGCCGGTACATCACCTTCGGACGGGTGAAAGCCTCGCTGAGGAAGATGAGGTCCGGGTAGTCGTCCTTCAGCCGGTTCAGGCACCACTCCCAGAACGGCAGCGACTTCGTGTGCGGATTGTCCACCCGGAACACTCGCACGTCCGCCTCCTCGACCCAGTACCGGAAGACGCCCTCCAGCTCGTGCCAGAGCCCCTCCCTGTCCTCCGTCTCGAAGTCGATGGGATAGATATCCTCGTACTTCTTCGGCGGGTTCTCCGCGTACGCGATGGTGCCGTCGGGACGGTGGCGGAACCACTCCGGGTGCTCGGTCACCCACGGGTGGTCCGGTGACGCCTGGAACGCGATGTCCATGGCGATATCGATCCCGTAATCATCCCGCGCCACCCGCACCAGGCGGCGGAAATCGTCCAGGGTCCCCAGCTCCGGGTGGACCGCCGTGTGCCCGCCCTCCGCGGCGCCGATGCCCCACGGGGAGCCCACGTCGTCGCGGGCCGCCGTGGTCGCGTTGTTCCTGCCCTTCCGGTTCGTCTGTCCGATCGGGTGGATCGGCGGGAGGTACAGTACGTCGAATCCCAGGTCCGCCACGTACGGCAGGTGCTCGATGACGTCCCGGAACGTGCCGTGCTCGCCGGCGGGGCCCAGGGACCGGGGGAAGAGCTCGTACCACGCGCTGAACCGGGCCCGCTCCCGGTCCACCACGATCTCCAGCACCTCGTGGCGCGTGGCCTCCGATCGGTCCGCGTGGCGATCCATGAGGAGTTCGACCTCGTCCGAGAACACGCGCTCTGCGCGGTCGGCGGCGGGCAGGGCCGGGTCCGTCACCGTCGCGGCCAGCGACCGCAGCGCCCGGGCATCGTCCGGCGACGGACCCGCCAGCGCGCCGGTGCCCTCGACCGCCCGGTCCGCAGCCGCCTCCAGCTGCTGCGCGCCCGCCGCGAGGTGTGACTCCAGGTCCACGCCTGCCGCGAGCCATTTGCGCATCCCCGCCACCCACGTGGCCCAGGGGTCGACCCACGCCTCGATGGTGAACTCGTACCGGCCGACCTCGGGCGCGAACAGCGTGCCCCGCCACCGATCGTTGACCAGCGGGTCCATGCGGGTCTCGAGCCACTTCCGCTTGCCCGACTCCCGGTACAGGAGCGCCACGGCGATGACCTCGTGGCCGTCGGCGAACGCGTCGCACTCGACACGGATACTGCCGGGCGTAACCTTCGCCGGGAACCGGCCGGCGTCCACGGCTGGCTCCGGGGCCTCGATGATCACGCGCTGCGCCGCGCCGGTGGGGAGCTTCGTGTCGGTTCGAGCCATTCCTGTCGCTGGTCGGTTCTCGGGTTCGCCGTAGAGGGCCGTAAGGCTACGCTGCGTGCCGCGTCTGCCGCAAGAATCGTGAGACCGAGAGAGCGCCCGCGGGACCGGGTGCGGTCCCGCGGGCGCTACTCGGTGCCAAGTGGCGCTCCGGCCGGCTTGCCAGCGGGCGGGAGCGGGGCCCTGCCGGCTAACCGAAGCTTTCGGTCGCTTCAGACAGCCGGTACGCGATCCAGAAGGTGTATAGTGCGATGGCCGTGCCCCAGGGGAACTTCGCCAGATTGAACAGCCCGACGATCACGGCCAGGATCAGCACCCAACCGCCCCAGTTCAGCAGCAGCCCCAGCCCGACGAGCAGGTTGGGCAGCGCCATGATGAGCATGAAGACACCCACGAACCCGCCCATGACCGAGAGGACGCCGAACGACGTCACGTCGCCCGACAGCACCCCGATCCCCGAGAGGAGCCCGAAGGCGGCCAGCCCGATCAGGAGGTCCAACCCTCCGAGCATCAGCTGCAGCCATCCCAGTATCCGTACGTGCTTCCGCATCGATCTCTCCTGTCCGTTGGATCACTCGCCCGACACTACGCCGCCGGAGGCACCCGTGCTTCAATCTTCCGCGCGCACCCGCTCTGGGAGGACTTCCCCGGCGGGCCCGGCCAGCCGGATGTCCACGACATCGCTG
>JAWVYT010000244.1:0-4448 GCA_033722595.1 Longimicrobiales bacterium | reverse complement strand
TCCATGACCACCGGCGCCTCCCGGCCCTTCACCGAGAGGGTCTCGGCCCGGACCTCGAACGGTCGGCTCCCGTCGGGGGTCAGGTAGCGGGTGGAGTCGGCGGGATCGACCCGCTCGATGAAGAGGTCGACATCGTCCACGTACGCGTTCGTGTAGCCCCACGCGATGGCCCGGTTCCGGCCGGCGACCACCAGCGGCGCGCCGGCTACCGTGGTCCCTACCGCGTCGAGGGCCGGAAACGTGTCCGTCGCCGGCGCATGGAGCCCCGCCATGTACCACAGGCTCGGCGCCTGCAGCTCCAGGTGCATGTCGTTGGCCAGGATCGGCCGGCCGGACGCCGTGCGGGAGCCGTCGACGACCCAGGAGTTCGAGGCCGCAGCGAAGCTGTACCGGTCGACCAGCGACCGGGCCAGCGGCGGGATCTCCGGCGCGGGCGGCAGGATCGTGGCGTCCCAGTCCGGGAACTCGGGGAACAACCATCGAGCCCGATCGCGGGGCAGTCGACGCAGCGCCCGGGCCACGGCCAGCGACTGGCCGTACGACGCCAGGGTCAGCGACAGCATCTTGGCGACGGCGATGGTGTGGACGGGCGCCCACGGCTCGGGCTCGAAGCCCAGGACCAGGAACTCCGGCGGGAGGGGACCGGACCACCGCTCCAGCGCGGCATTGACGCCGTCCGCGTACGCCTGCAGGAGCGCTCGGTCGTCGGGAGGCATGGCGGCCGCGTCCCGCCGGGCCGCGTCCCAGAGGCCGACCCGCCGCAGGAACCGGTCGGTCTCGAGGGCGGGCTCACCGAGGACCTCCGCCAGACGGCCCTGGATGGCCCGCCGGACCAGCTCCATCTGCCACAGTCTGTCCCGGGCGTGGAGGAAGCCCTGGGCGAAGACCGCGTCGTGCAGGCTGCCGGCGAAGACATGGGGGACGGCGTGGTCCGTCCAGATCACCTCCACCGGTGCGCGCAGGCCGGTCACGGTCTCCATCCCCTCGCGGGGCTGCTCTCCGGACCGCACGTATGCCAGCGCTCCGATCCCGACCACGAGCGCCAGCAGCACCAGCGCAACGAGACCCACGATCAGCTTCCGCATCGAACCCCTCCGCTCCATCCGTTCCCGTGCGACCCGGTGCTACCCGTCCAGGGCCGTCCGGAGGTCGGCCTGCAGATCGGCCGCGTCCTCGACGCCGACCGACAGACGGATGAACCCGTCGGCGATCCCGGCTGCGTGCCGCTCCTCGGCGCTCATGGCGGCGTGCGACGTGTGACGCGGCATGGACGCCAGCGACTCGACGCCGCCCAGGCTCGGGGCCACGGCGAACAGCCGGAAGCCCGCCATGACCCGGGCAGCCGCCTCGTCCCCGCCGCGTACCACGAACCCCAGCATGCCGCCGAACCCGTCGAAGAGCGCGTCCGCGGTCTCGCGGTCCGGGTGATCGTGCAGGCCGGGGTAGTGGACGGCCTCGACCGCCGGATGCTCGACCAGCCACTCGGCCAGCCGGAAGGCCGTCGCGCTCTGCCGCTCGACCCGGACCGCCAGCGTCTTGAGCCCCCGCTCCAGGAGCGCGATCGCGTGCGGGTCCAGGCTCGGGCCGAAGGACTTCAGACGCTCTCTCGCCGCCTCCACCCGGTCCCGGGAGCCGACCAGGACACCGGCCACCAGATCCGAATGCCCGCCCAAGTACTTCGTGGCCGAATGGATCACCACGTCCACGCCGTGCTCCACGGGGCGGAAGTTGATGGGCGTGGCGAAGGTAGCGTCCATCACCAGCGGGATCCGCCGCTCCGCCGCGACCGCCGCGACCGGTCGGGGGTCCGGGACCCGCAGCGTCGGATTCACCGGCACCTCCATGTACAGCAGCCGCGTCTCCGGACGGACCGCCGACGCCCAGTCGCCGAAGGCGTCGACGAAGGTGGTGGTGATGCCGAGCCGCGGCAGCTCCCGGGTCAGCAGGACACGCGTGCCGCCATAAAGGGCGTCGGCCGCTACGATGTGATCGCCGGCCCCGGCGAGCGAGAGGACGGCCAGCGAGATGGCGGCCATACCGCTTCCGCAGACCAGCCCCGCCTCGGCCGATTCCAGCGCCGCGATCCGGGCCCCGACCCGGAGGTGCGCCGGCGTGTTGGCGTACCGGCCGTAGAGCACCTCCCCCTCGGGCTCCGGCGCGCTGTGGAACGTGGCGCTGGAGACCACCGGCGGCACCACCGGGTCGCCCGGCCGGGAGGGCGCGCTGCCGGCGTGGATGGCTTTCGTGGATGGGCCCATCGGCCTGTCGCTCCCCCCGTGCTCCGCCATGCGCCGGCCTCTCCGCCGTTGGGTTCCCCGCCGGGGCGATCCGGGCGCCCCGGCGACACCAGCTCCGGCCCGACAAGCTAGGCGCCCGTCGAGCCCCCGGCAAAGAGGCGGTCGACTTGACGGCCGGGGTCGAACGGCCGCATTCTGCCGCATCCTCCAGCCACCCGGCGAAACCGGATGAGTCGAATCAGCAACAAAGCCGCAGCAGAGGCCGTGCTCCGAGAGCTCCCGTCCGTGCTCGGCGCGTACGTGAGCGAGGACCTCGAGGGCCACCCGAGGGAGATCCACCTCCTGGTGCGGCACGGCCCCGATACCGCCGGGCTCGCCCGCGACATCCGCAGTCTCCTGGAAGAGCGGCTGGGGATCCCCATCGACCAGCGGGTGATCAGCATCGCCCAGCTGGCGCCGGACCCGGACCTCGAGGCCGTACCCGATGGCGCGGCGCGCGAGCTGCTCGGTGGGCAGCCCGACAGCGCCGAACGGCGAGGCGGCGGCGAGCCCCGGCCGGCCGATCCGCCGACACCCGTGGCCGGCCGTCCGCTCTTCGCCGGGCTCGAGTCGACCACCACGTCGGGCCATGTTCGGATCTCCGTCCGACTGGACTGGCGGGGTCAGGAGTCCGAGGGCCGGGCCGAGGCCGTGGACACGCAGGTCGGCCGGGCTCGGGCCTCGGCCAGCGCGACCCTCCGGTCGGCGGCGTCCGCGCCGTGGAACCAGGACCTGGGGCTGGAGCTGGACTTCGCCTCCCGGGTGCAGGCCATGGACGGCGAGTACATCCTGGTGGGCGTGCTGGGGATGTCCAGTCGGCTGGGGCGCCGGCCGCTTCCTCTGGTGGGGGCGCACCCGGTGGAGGCCGACGTGGAGACCGCGGCGGCGCTGGCCACGCTGAAGGCCATCAACCGGATTCTGTCGGTGGAGCTGCGACCGGCGAGCTAGACCCGGCCAGGCGTCGACGGCCCGGGTGCATACCGGCCCGGGGCCGTCATAGCCCCCGCGCCCGCGGTCGCGTCACCCCCCCTCGACGAGCGCTGGAAGGGCGTAGTAGCGCCGGGGGATGTCCAGCCGGGCCACCACCCTGCGACGCGCCAACCGCTCCAGCGCCTCGGCGACCGTGTCGACCCGGTGCCCCAGCCGCTCCGCCACCTCCGCCGCCGCACCGCCCTCGAGCTGGTTCAACGCGTGCCACGCTTCCCGCTCCGCGGCGCTGGCCTCGCCCAGCAGCACGGGGCCCTCCTGCGCGAGATCCGCGACGATGGTCAGGTCCTGGCGCGTGAGCACCGCCTCGATGGTCTCCCGGTGCCGGTCGTCGATGCCGCGGGCCACGAAATAGGCCTCCGCGGGCCGATCCGACCGCAGGAACCGCTGGACCAGCTTGGCCACGGTCTCGTCGGCGCAGCTGTAGTCCAGGACCACTACCTCGCTGAAGTCGAGGACGGTGACACAGAGGGCGCCCAGCTCCGTGATCTGCGCTTCGATCCCGAGACGGAGCGCCTCGCCCGTGGGCCGGGTCACCAGATGGCTGTACAGCGTGGCCACGGACTGTCGGACCATGTCCGACATGTCGAACCGCAGCGGGACGATGTCGCCGAAGTCGCTCACGCCTGCCCCTCCTCCCCGCCCTCATCGCGGGACGGCAGCGTGATGGCGATCTGCGCGCCCGGGAACTCGGGCAGGTCGTCCTCGAGCGGTGGGGCGTCGTCCCACGACGGGACATCGGCGATCCGGGCGGTCCCGCTCCGGATGGCGATCTTCCCGTTCCACCGGCCGACCTGCTTCCGGATCTGCTGGAGGCCCTGTCCGCGGCCGGGATCGTGGAACCGGGTCAGCCCGTGGATGAACGCCGCCTCCAGCGCCGAGGCGTCGCTCCAGCGCTCGCCGTACCGGGCGGCGTGCTCGCTGGCCAGCGAGCCGTAGAAGCCGACGCCCAGGTCCATCACGGCGATGGAGACCACTTTCCGGCCGAGCCGTTTCTGCCAGTTGTAGGTCTGGGTGGCGACCCAACCACCGGCCTCGGCGTGGTCGATGATGTTCTGACACACCTCCGACAGCATCACGCTGAACTGGAAGGCCTCCTTTAGAGGGATGTTCAGCTGTCGGGTCAGGATGGCCAGCGCCCGTTCATTCACCCTGTCCACGATCTGGTGCACATCCATATGCGAC
>JAWVYT010000243.1:0-4456 GCA_033722595.1 Longimicrobiales bacterium | reverse complement strand
CGGCGCCGGGGCCCGGCGCTGACGCTGCACGGCGAGACGGGCGCAGTGCTGTTCCGCCGCGGCCGGGACCCGGAGGCGCTCGGCGACGGCAGCGACCTGTCGTCCCTGCTCGGCGAGCCCGTGCGCTACGACCTCCGCTGAGCGAACGCCGATCGCGGCCGGTCGGGAGGACTACCCCCGGCCGCGGCCCCGAGTCGCCGTCCCGTCCCCCTCACGGCGCGGCCCGTCGTCCCTGCTGGAGGCTGACGACCGGCACCAACTCGCGCGCCTCGAGCTGGATCTCATCGTCGATGGCGTTCCGGATCGGGTCCAGGTAGGCGACCGTCGGGTGTCCCAGCTGGAGGTGATACTCGACCCGGTACTCGTGGACCTCCTCCTCGATGGCCCGTTCGAGCCGGTCGAAGAGGTCGTCGACGGTCTCCAGGTACTGCCGCTCGGCTGCCGGGAGCGTGTCGCCCATGACCGGGTGCGCGCTCACGACCACGCCGTCATCCACGGTCACCACGAAGTCTCCGGCCAGCGCGCAGAAGCACGCCCGCGTCAGCTCGAACCGGTACGTATCGATCCCGGACTGCTCCCAGATCATCCGGTTCTCCTCGAGCACCCGCCGGCGGTCCTCCCACCGATCGTCCGGGCCCACGAGTCCGCACGCGGCCATGGCCCCGCCGAGGAAAACGAGGGCCACCGATCGAATCACGTCCACGGCCATCTCCCTTACCGGTTCTGTGGATAGGTCTCACCCCGATGATGTCTATCGACGCCCGATTCTGACGGGAGCGTGCGCTCCGCGGGATCGCTACAGGCTCCGTCCAGCCGCCCCGGGCTGGTCGAGCACGCCTCATTCCGGGCACTGGGTGGCCAGGTACTTCAGCCACTCCTCCAGCTCCCGGGGCTCCATCGCGGGGTGCGGGTCGCCGTCGCCCGGCGCCGCGATATGGAAGACCTGGCCGTACCGGTCGGCCACCAGCGTCACGGGCCCCGCGCCCGGCGCCACCCGGTCGAGGAGCGCCCGATCGGCGTCGACCAGCACGTCCACGCGATCGCCGAGCTCCTCCTGGAGCCCGGCGGCCCCGGCCCCGGCGTCGGTCACCGCCCGGGTGCTGCCGTCCCACGTCCGGAAGTCCGACGCGGCGCCGACGAGGGCCTGGAGGTAGTCCCGGCACCGGTCGCACCCGGGATCGTGGAGCGCGACGACCACGACTGCATCACGGTGGCTCCCGCGCAGCGGGCGCACGGCCTTCTGCTCGCCGGCCCGCGGGAGCCGGAGCTTCGGCAGCCGGTCGCCGACCTGGATCTCTCGCATGGTCCCTCCGGTAGAGGATCGGGGGCGGGTCCCAGCCGGAACAGGCGCAAGCATCGATCCGGGCGGCTGACGCGTCCATCCCCTGGAACGAAGGACGGGCGCCCCCTAGCTTCACGGACGCGGGCGGACACCCCGTACACGAACCATGGACCCAGACCGGTCGTTTCACGCACGGAGCACGACATGAGACTGCGCATGACCGCCGCGGCGCTGACCGCGCTCTTCCTCGTCCTGGGCGCCGCGCCGGCCGCCCCGGCCACGGCCCAGCAGCAGGAGACGCGACTCCTGCGGTTCCCGCACATCCACGGCAGCCGGGTCGTCTTCACGTACGCGGGCGACCTGTACACCGCGCCGCTGACCGGCGGGCAGGCCACGCGGCTCACCAGCCACGAGGGCCTCGAGATCTTCGCCCGGTTCAGCCCCGACGGCCGCTGGATCGCGTTCAGCGGCGAGTACGCGGGCACCCGGCAGGTCTATGTGATCCCCGCCACCGGCGGCGAGCCCCGCCAGCTCACGTTCTACCCGGATGTGGGCCCGATGCCGCCCCGGGGCGGCTACGACCACCTGGTCATGGACTGGACGCCCGACGGCGAGCACATCCTCGTCCGGGCCAACCGTACGCCGTTCGGCCAGCGCGCGGGCCGGTACTACCTGGCGGATCCCGACGGCGGGCTCGAGGTCCCGCTGGAGATCCCCGAGGGCGGGTCCGGCGCCACGTACGACCCCACGGGGACCAAGCTGGCGTACACCATCAAGAGCCGGGAGTGGCGGCACTGGAAGCGGTACACCGGCGGCCGGCAGCAGGAAGTCTGGCTCTACGACCTCGAGGCGTCCACGTCGCAGCGGCTCACCGACTTCGAGGGCACCGACAACTTCCCGATGTCGATCGATGGCGCCGTCTACTTCGTCAGCGACCGGGGCGACGACCGCAAGCTGAACCTCTGGCGCTACGACCTCGATACCGAGGCCCTGACCCAGGTCACGGCCCACGACGACTTCGACGTCCTCTGGCCCAGCCGCGGCCAGGGCGGGATCGTCTACCAGAGCGGCGGCTGGATCTGGCACTACGACCCGGCCACGGACGCCACCCGGAAGCTCTCCATCACCGTCCCCGGCGACCGGCCGCTGGCCATGCCGTACTGGAAGGAGGTCGGCGACGACGTCGAGTCCTTCCACCTGTCGCCCTCCGGCCGCCGCGCGGTGTTCGCCGCCCGCGGCGAGATCTTCACCGTGCCGGCCGAGCACGGCAACACCCGGAACCTGACCGAGACGCCGGCGCACCGTGAGCGCGGCGTCACCTGGTCGCCCGACGGTCAGTGGCTGGCCTACCTCTCCGACGCCACGGGCGCCTACGAGCTGTACGTCCGCCGGGCCGACGGCACCGGCGAGCCCCGGCAGCTGACCACGGGTGGCGAGAGCTGGATCTACGGGATGGAGTGGTCGCCCAACAGCGAGTGGATCGCGTGGTCCGACCAGCGGAACCGGCTCCGGGCCGTGGCGGTCTCCAGCGGCGAGATCCGGGAGATCGACGAGACCTCCATGAGCCGGCTCACCGACGGCGCCTGGTCGCCGGACTCCCGGTGGCTGGCGTACAGCAAGGCCGGCTCCAACACCATGAACGCCATCTGGCTCTACTCGTTCGACACGGGCGAGCGGACCCGGGTCACGGGCGACATGACCGACGAGTCGAACCCGGCGTGGGACCAGCGGGGCCGCTACCTCTACTTCGTCTCCGCACGCGACTTCGATTACGGCGACGAGGGCTTCGACGCCCGTATCTTCGTGGCCACGCTCCGGGCCGACGCGCCCCACCCGTTCCCGCCGCGGAGCGACGAGGAGCCGGCCATCGACGGTGCGGAGGACGGCGCCGCGTCGTCCGCCGAGGAGCCGTCGTCGGACGTCCGGATCGACCTGGAGGGCCTCGGCAGCCGGATCGCCGCGCTCCCCGACGTTCGGCCCGGGAGCTACTACGGCCTCACGGGCACCGACGACGGCCTGCTCTACGTGAGCGGCGGCACGCTCCACCTGTACAGCCTCGACGACCGCTCCGCGAAGCCCGTGATCGAGCGGGTCCGGGGCTACGCCGTGAACGCCGACCGCTCGAAGCTCATCTTCCGCGGCGGCGACGGCTACGGGATCGTGGACGTCCGCCCGGGCCAGAGCACGGACGACACGCTGGACCTCAGCGGGATGGAGCTGCGGATCGACCCGCGGGTGGAGTGGGTCCAGGTCTACCACGACGCGTGGCGGATCATGAACGACTGGTTCTACGACCCCGACATGCACGGCGTGGATTGGCGGGCCATGTACGAGAAGTACCGTCCGCTGGTGGACCACGTAGCGCACCGGGCCGACCTCGACTTCATCCTGGCCGAGCTCATCGCAGAGCTGAACGTCGGGCACGCGTACGTGAACTCGTCGCCGGAGATGCCGGGCCCCGACCGGGTCCCCGTGGCGCTCCTGGGGGCCGAGCTCGAGGCCGACGGCGATCGCTACCGGGTCGCCAACATCTTCCCCGGCGAGAACTGGCACGAGAACTTCCGGTCACCGCTGACGGAGCCCGGCGTGGGGATCCGTGAGGGCGACTGGCTCATCGCCATCGACGGCGAGCCGGTCACCACCGCCGACAACCCGTACCGGTTCCTGGTCAACAAGCTCGACCGGATCGTGCGGGTCACGGTCAGCGATCGGCCCGATGGCGGCGACGCCCGGACCTACGAGGTCGACCCTGTGGAGAGCGAGCTCGGGCTCCGCTACCAGGAGTGGGTGGCCGAGAACGCCGCGCTGGTGGACAGCCTGTCCGGCGGCCGGATCGGCTACATCCACCTGCCCAACACCGCCATCGACGGGCACCGTGAGCTCTACGAGGGCTTCCGGCCGCTGCACCGGAAGGAGGCGCTGATCCTCGACGACCGCTACAACGGCGGCGGGTTCATACCCGAGGAGATGGCGCTCATGCTCGACCGGCCGCTGCTGAACTACTGGTCCCGGCGCAACCTCGAGCTGTACAGTCAGCCGGGAATCGTCCACACCGGCCCGAAGGCGGTGCTCATCAACGGACAGTCGTCGTCCGGCGGCGACGCGTTCCCGTACTACTTCCGGGAGCTGGGCCTCGGTCCGCTCATCGGGACCACCACCTGGGGCGGGCTCGTG
>JAWVYT010000242.1:0-4489 GCA_033722595.1 Longimicrobiales bacterium | reverse complement strand
GGGCAGGCCCCACCGCCGCGGGTCCGCGCGCTCCGACCACCGCGGGATCGGGACGGACAGCGAGCTCGGGAGCGGCGCCAGCCCCAGGCGGGGCACGGGCGGCGGCGCATCCAGCAGCTCGCGGGCGGTGATCCGGAGCGCCGGCCGCTCCGGTCCGGGCCCGCGGTCCGCCTCCTGCGCCCGCGCCTGCCCGGGGAGAGCCAGCAGTACGGCCGGTATGAGAGGCGAGAGCTTGGTCAACCGCATCCCGGGTGGCGTTTCTGGCACGGGGCCGGGTGGCGTTTCTGGCACGGGGTCACAGGCCCCGCGGCGGCGAGGACCCTGCGGGTTGTAGAGTGTGGTAACCGGCAGGTACAATAACCGTTCACGGGACACCGCGAAAACGAGCGGCGCATGCGAATTCTGACGCGATACATCCTGAAGGCCCACGTGGCGCCCTTCTTCTTCGCGCTCAGTGTGCTCACCGGGATCATGATGATCAACACGGTGGCCCGCCGCCTCGAGTCACTGGCCGGGAAGGGCCTGCCGTGGTCGGTCATGGCCGAGGTCTTCGTGCTCTCCCTCCCCCATATCCTGGCCCTCACGCTGCCGATGGCGGTGCTGGTGGCCACGCTCTTCGCCTTCAGCCGGCTGGCCGCCGACAACGAGATCACGGCGCTCAAGGCGAGCGGCGTGAACCTGAACCGGCTGCTCCTCCCGCTCCTGGTGGCGGCCACCCTCTTTGGCGGCGGGATGCTCTGGTTCAACGACTACCTGCTGCCGGAGACGAACCACGAGCTCAAGCTGCTCCTGCTCGACATCCAGCGGAAGACGCCGACGCTGAGCCTCGAGGAGCAGGCGATCAACCCGATCCGCACGGGCCGCGGCGCCCGGGTACAGTACTACCTCCAGGCCGGGCGGATCCGGCCGGCCACCGACGAGCTCGAGGACATCGTCATCTACGACTTCAGCGACCTGCGCCGGGTCCAGACCATCTACGCCGACAGCGGCTCGATGGCGCTGAACGAGGCCCGGACCGACCTCTTCCTGACCCTCCACGACGGCTGGATCAACCAGATCGAGGATCGGAACCCCGAGCGGTTCGTCCGCAGCTTCTTCAACCAGTACCGGATCCAGATCCGCGGCGTGGGGAACGAGCTGACGCGCACGGACTCCAGCGCGAGCCGGTCCGACCGCGAGATGTCGCTGGGCATGCTCGAGGGCGCCGCCGGCGAGTACCGTCAGGAGGCGGACTCCGTGCAGGCCGAGGCGCTGATGGTCGTCCACGACGCGCTGCGCGAGACGCTCTCCGGCGAGACCGGCGCCGACCTGCTCGGCGGCGACCGCCGCAGCCGCCGGATGCGGATGGGCGAGGCCGGGCTCAGGGCTGGCGCCGACTCCGTCTTCGACGGCCTCGCCCGCCGCACCTTCTCCGAGCTCAACACCCTGAACAGCCGGGTCCGGTCGCTGGAGCGACAGGCGAACGTCCACATGGTGGAGTACCACAAGAAGTGGGCGATCTCCTGGGCCGTCATCGTCTTCGTCCTGCTCGGCGCGCCGCTGGCCGTCCGGTTCCCCCGGGGCGGGGTCGGGCTGACGATCGCCGCCTCCATCGGGATCTTCGCCGTCTATTACGCCGGGCTGATCGGCGGGGAAGGGCTCGCAGACGAGGTGGCCATCTCGCCGTGGCTCGCCATGTGGTCGCCGAACATCATCTTCTTCTTCGCCGCGCTCTGGGGCCTCTCCCGGATCGGGAAGGAGGCCGCCACCACCCGCGGCGGCGGCTGGGACGACATGGTGCACTCCATCAAGTCGCTCGCGGCCGCGCCCCTGCGGAGGCTACGGAGCAGTCGGGCGTGAGGATCCTCGACCGGATGGTGGTCCGGGAGTTCACCCGGCTCTTCCTCCTGTTCATCATGGCCTCGCCGGTGCTCTTCGTCCTGGGCGACCTGACGGACAACCTCGACACGTACATGGACCGGGGCTACGCCACCGGCCAGATCGTCATGGGCTACGTCTACCAGATGCCCATGTTCATCTCCTGGGGGATCCCCGTCGCCGCGCTCATCGCCACCATCTTCACCGTCAACGCCATGACGCGGCACAGCGAGGTGGCCGCCGCCAAGGCCGGCGGGATCAGCTTCTACCGCCTCTACGCGGTGCTGCCGATCCTCGGCATCGTCCTCACCGGGCTGGGGCTCGTCCTGACCGAGCTGATCCCCGTGGGCAACCGGCTCCGGGAGGACGCGCTGGGCGAGAACGCCGAGGCCCACGCCCGCGGGATCGGGCGGTCCAACTTCGTCTACCGCGACCTGGACGGCCGGACCTTTTCCATCCGCCGGCTCAACGTGAGCGAGGGCGAGATCAGCGGGATCACCATGGAGCGGGAGGGGAACGAGCCGGAGGTTCCCAGCATCCACGTCTACGCGCCCGAAGCCCGCTACGACTCCACCCGGGGCTGGATCCTCCACGACGGCGTGTTCCGGCTGATGGCCGGACCCGAAGTCGAGCGGGCCTTCCGGTTCGCGGAGCTCGAGACCGCCGGCTTCGACGAGCGGCCCGAGCAGCTTCTGGACCGGCAGAAGGACCCCGACCAGATGGGCTACGTCGAGCTCGGCCAGCTCATCGAGATCCTGAGACGGTCCGGGGCCGATCCCCTCGGCCTCATGGTGCAGCGGGCCCAGAAGCTGGCGATCCCCGTCGCGTCGCTGGTCATCATCCTCTTCGCCGCGCCCCTGGCGAACTCCGCCCCGCGCGGCGGCGCCGCCTACGGGGTCGGCGTGTCGCTCGGGATCACCATCGTCTACCTCATGCTCTTCAAGGTGGCGGGCGCCGCCGGCTCCAGCGGCGCGATCCCGCCGGAGGTGGCGGCCTGGACACCGAACGTGCTGTTCGCCGTAGCGGCGGCCTTCCTCCTCCGCGAGGTCCGGACGTAGTCGATTTCGAGTTCGAGTTCGAGTTCGAGTTCGAGTTCGATTTCGAGGGCGAGGGCGAGGGAGAGGGAGAGGGAGAGGGAGAGGGCGAGGGCGGGATCGGGGTCTACCGGGAGCGGGTTCGGCGTCGCTCCTGGAGGTCGATCAGGCGAGTGATCATGGCGCCGATTCGGGCGAGCTGGGCCTCTCGATCGCCTCTGTCCGTCTCGCTGATCACTTCCATGCAGGCCAGGGCGTCGAGGTACGCGGCGCATTCGTGGGTCGAACCCTGGGCGTATCGATAGTGCTGGCTCGATTCGGCCGGCCTTCTCCTGCGACCGCTGGCTTCGCCGATATTCCCGAGGATGGAGACCGAGGCCCCGATGAACTGGTCGCCCACAGCGCGGAACTTCCACGGCACCCTGCCGGTCACCTCCACGGCCCACCCGAAGAAGTCCAGCGTCGCCTGGTACGCGTCCAGCTCCTTGTAGTCGAACCCTTCCACGGCGGCGCCTCCGCAGACTGGTGGATGCGTCCACAAGATCGCCCTCGAAGCGCCGTCACCCCATAGCGCATCCGGTCGCCCGGATAGCCGGAAAGGTCAAATCGCCCCGCGAACCCGGCCCAGCCGGACCCTCGAAATCGAACTCGAAATCGAACTCGAAATCGAAATCGAAATCGAAATCGAAACTACCCGACCAGCCGCTCGACCTCGACCTCCCCCTCGAACACCACCACCGCCTCACCGGTCAGCACCAGCCGCCCGTCGGGCGAGCGCGTAACGGTCACGGCGCCGCCGGGCATGCGGACCTCCACCTCCCCGGCGTCGGTCCGGCCGGACTGATGGGCCGCCGCGGCGACGGCGCAGGCGCTGGAGCCGCTGGCCAGCGTCTCGCCGGCGCCCCGCTCCCAGATCCGGGCCTCCAGGACGGTGTCGTCCACGAGCCGCGCGAACTGGACGTTCACGCCCTCGGTGAACGCGGGGTTGGCCTGGAGGGCCGGGGCCAGGCGCCTGAACACGGCGTCGTCGACGTCGTCCCAGAAGACCACGCAGTGGGGGTTGCCGATGGAGACCAGGTGGATCCCCAGCGGGGTGCCGCCCACGGCCAGCGACAGGCCGGAGACCTCGCGGTCCGGGTCGACCTTCGTGAACGGGATGTCGCCGGCCCGGAACGACGGCACGCCCATGTCGACCCGGAGCGTGTGGACCCCGTCGCGGCTGGCGACGACCTCGAGCGTCACCGTCTCGTCGCGGAGCGAGACGCGGAACGGTGCGTCGCCGACGCGGCCGGCGTCGCGGAGCCAGGCGCCCAGGATCCGGAGCCCGTTGCCGCTCTTCTCCGCCTCGCCGCCGTCGGGGTTGAAGATCCGGAGCCCCACGGGTTCGGCGTCGAGGTCGGCCACGAGCACGCCATCGGCGCCCACGCCCCGGTGCCGGTCGCAGAGCCCCCGGATCGCCGCTGGCGCCGGGGGGGCGGTACCGGTCCCGTCGAGGACCAGGTAGTCGTTGCCGAGGGCGTGTCCTTTCCAGAAGCGCATGTCGCCCCTCCTCCGGGCCTGAAACGCGGCGGCCGGCCGGGCCGTAAGGCCCCATGGGT
>JAWVYT010000241.1:0-4496 GCA_033722595.1 Longimicrobiales bacterium | reverse complement strand
CCCCCCGCGCTTCAGCAGCACCGGGGTGTCCGTCCGTCCCACCTCCTCGAGCAGCGCGAAGTTCTGCATGTTCCGGGACCCGATCTGGACCAGGTCCGCCGTCTCGCCGACCGGTCCCACGAGTCGCGGGTCCAGGACCTCCGTGACCACCGGCAGCCCCGTGGCGGAGCGGGCCTCCGCCAGAAGCTGAAGTCCTTCCTCGCGGAGCCCGCGGAACGAGTAGGGCGAGGTCCGCGGCTTGTACGCCCCGCCGCGGAGGATGTCCGCGCCCGACTCGGCGACCGTCCGGGCCGTGCCCAGCAGCTGCTCGCGGGACTCCACGGCGCACGGTCCCGCCATGATCACCACTTCGGCCCCGCCCACCGGCACGCCGCCCACGGAGATCACCGTCCCCGCCGGGTGGCCTGCCCGATCGACGCGTCGGTCCGTTCCGGAATCGAATCGCTCGCTCATGGTCGCTATCGGCTCCCCGGCTCCGTGCCCCCGTCCAGGGCCCGCAGCCGGCCGTTGCTGGACTCCGCGAAGTAGTGGAACTCACCGTCCTCCAGGACCGCCAGGTACACGGGGCCGACATCGGCGAGAGTCGCGTCGAACGGGATCGCCCCGGTGATCCCCCCGTAGCCTTCCAGCTCGGACAGTGCGTCGCGGATCCGGGTCCGATTGAGCCCGGCGTCACGGACGGCATCGATGATCAGGCGCATCCCGTCGTAGGCGTGGGCGGCGATGGCGCCCGGCTCCTCGCCGAACCGGTCGCGGTAGCGGGCCTCGAACGCCCGGAGCACCGGGTCCTCGCGCTCCGGGTGCCACAGGTCCACGGCGATGATGCCCTCGCCCGCCTCGCCCACCGCGTCCACGAACTCGGGCGCGAACATGCGATCCGGGCCGTAGACGGGCTGCTCCATCCCCATCTCCCGCATCTGGCGGACGATGCGGGCCATGTCGCCCGCGTCGCCCCAGAGCACGACGGCCTCGGCGCCCGCGTCCCGGATCCGCGTCAGCTGGCGGCTGAAGTCGCGGTCGCCGGTGCCGTACCGCATCTCGAGCAGCAGCGGCTTCTGGAGCCGCCGGGCGGCGTCCTTGAACTCGGCCACGCCAACCCGCCCGTACCGGGTGTTGGCCCGCAGCATGGCCACGCGCCGGTACCCCCGTTGGTCGAAGATGTGGGACGCCAGCGCGTAGCAGTTCTGCCGGTCGTCGGCGTTGACCCGAACGTACCAGGGGATGCGGGTCTCGGTGAGCGTGGGGTCGGTGCTGCCCGAGGTGACCATGGGCAGCTCCAGCTTGAGCGCCACCCTCAGCGCGATGTGCGTGCTCTGGCCGTCGATGGAGCCGAGGACCGCCCAAACCGCCTCGTCCGACAGCTCCACCAACTTGTTGCTGGATGAGCCCCACGGGCCCACGTCGTCCCGGATCACCAGCTCGAACGGGAGCCCCCGGAAGCCGCCCGCGGCGTTCGCTTCCTCCACGGCCAGCGTCGCGCCCTGGAGCATGCGCCGCCCGAGGACCGCCTCGGCCGACGCGTCATCGAGCGGGGCCAGCACGCCGATCCGGACGGACTCCAGCCCCTCCGGCGGGGCCTTGTCGCGCCCCGTGCCGAGGAACGGCTGACGGTCGACGAAGAACTCCATGTACGGCGCCCGGAACCCCCGGTACGGCACGATCTCGTCCGGGGTGTTCCCGTAGTTCGCGCCCTGCTCCGGCTCCGGCTGCGCTTCCTGCGCGACGGCGCCCGCGGGCACGAGGAGCGTGGCCAGGAGGAGAAGGGCCGGGACCCGGCATCGTCGCGTCATGGGCGCTCCTATCGTGACGGCCGGACCGCGATGGCCTCGATCTCGACCAACAGGTCGGACCGGCAGATCCTGGCCTGGATCGCCGTGCTCGCCGGCAGCGGATCGAGCCCGAGCCAGTCGTAGAACGCGGTCCGGACCTCGTTGAAGTCGTCGTAGTCCCGCTCGATGTCGCGGATGTAGCAGGTGGTCCGAACGATGTCGTGCCACGTCATGCCCTCCGCCCGGAGCAGCTCGGTGATGTTGCGGAACGTGCGCCATAGCTGGGCCCGGAAGTCGCCCACGTGCACCGTCTCCCCCCGGTCGTCCACACTGGCCGTACCCGAGATCAGCATCATCGTGGTGTCCCCGATATCGAACGTCAGCGCCCGGGAGAAGGACGACGGCCTGTCGTAGGCGTGAGCCTCGTTCAGCACGCTCGGCGCCGAGACCGCCCGCCGGGCGATCGGCGGGCGCTCGGCCGGGTGCTCCGGCCGGGGGCCCGGCCCGCCCGTCGGGCGGACGTAGCCCAGCGCCTCCATTTCCGCCCGCTCCGCCTCGCTCACCCCGGTGCTGGACGTCTCCCGGCGCTCTTCCGTTGCTGAAATCATGATCCCCTCGGTCATCGGTTCGTGTTGGCGTGGGTCCGGTCGGCGGCCCGGTCCGGCGTGCCCCGGCTGAGCCCGTTCTCGGTGCTGATCCAGATGTCCTCACCCTGGAAATCGATCCCCAGGACGTAGTCGTGGGCGGGGCCCGTGGCGGTCTCGATCCGCTGCAGCACGTTGCCCTCCGCGTCCGTCACCACCACCAGCCCGCCGTCCTCCGTGCGCGTGTACGTGCGCCACCGCTCCCCGTCGAAGCTGCTCAGCCCGCGGTCGGTCCCGATCCAGCCCACGCCGTTCCGGGCGGCGACGAAGTTGATGAAGTCGCTGGCCAGGCCGCTGTCCTTCTCGAAGTAGCCCTTCCATCGGGTCCCATCGAACACGCTCAGCCCGAAGTAGGTACCGACCCAGACCGTGCCGCGGTCGTGATCGATGAACGAGACGATGTCGTGGACGATGCCGTCATCCGGGAACACGTCGATCTCCATCTCGTGGTCCGGGTCGACATAGTCCTTCCAGACGCCCGTGTCCTTGTCGTACTCCAGCAGCCCGCCGCCCCAGGCGCCGACGTACACGTGGCTGGCGCTCGTGGTCACGCCGTAGGTCCACGGCTCGTGCATCGGCGCGTTCGTCTCATTCCAGATCGACCACTGGTCGGTCCGGGTGTCGTAGCGGCTGACGCCCGCGGCCGTGGCGGCCCACACGTGAGGCCCGTCCACCTCCACGCAGTAGACCATGTCGTTCTGCAGGCCGCTGTTCAGCTGCGTGAACGTCTCGAACTTCCCCGCGGAGTAGCGCGTGAGCCCGGCCACCGTCCCGATCCACAGGTCGCCGGTGGCCGGGTCGAGGGCCATGTTGATGACCACGTCGTGGGCCAGCCCGTCGGCCGCGGTGTAGGTGGTGACCTCGCCGTCCTCCATCCGGACGAGCCCACGGTCCGTGCCGATCCAGACGCGATCACCGTCCACCGTCACCGCGAGCCCCTTGTACGAGGGCAGCCCGTCGTCCTCCGTGTACGTGGTCCACCGGTACACCGTCGCGGTGGCGGCCGGGGGCGCGGAATCCGTCGTCGCCGGCCCGGCGGTGGGCGGGTCCGCCGGGTGTGCGGCGGGTCCGGGCTCGGCCACCGCGGCATCGCTCGCCGGTGCCAGCAGTGCGAGTGAGCCCGCGATCAGCGCGATCAGGGCGGCCAGGAGCTTCAAGGCAGGTCGGGAAAGGTGCATGGTCAGCGCTCCGGAGGGCCGAGCACCCGGAGGTACTCGACGAGGTCGTTCAGCTGGTTCTTGTTCAGGTCGCTCACGACGCCGTGCTCGTCGTTGACGCTGTTCTCCGTCCAGATGGACTCGAGCGTCGGAGCGCCGCCGTCGTGCAGGTACGGGTCGGTGTCCGTCAGGTTGATGAGCTGGGGCGTGTCGAACAGCATCCCCGGCTTGTCGGTTTCCCGGCGGGTCCCCACATCGAACTTCGCCCGGGTCGTGTAGTACGGCCCGTCGTGGCAGGTGATGCACCGGCCGGCCGGCGGGATCGGCGTGCCGTCGTTGGTGGTGGTCCGCTCGAAGAGCGCCTTCCCCCGCCGCTGGGCGTCGGTGAGCTCCGGGGCCTGGTACCGGTTCGGCGGCGCTTCCAGCGAGTAGATGTATGCGACGAGCCCGCGGAGCTCCCGGGTCGGGAACGGGTCCACCCGCGTGAGATGCTTCGCGAACCGGATCCCGTCCTGCATGTACAGGCTCGTGTTCGTGCCCGCCCACTTGAACGGCCCCGTGTGCCCGATGTCGCGGAGCGTCATGGTGTTCAGGATGTTCTTCCCCATCCCGTCACCGGCGAAGTCCCAGGCGATCCCGTCCTGGTCCTCGTCCGGGTGGCAGCTCCGGCAGCTGAACTGGCCGTGGAAGGCCCGGGCGCCGTGGAACTGCCGGGCACCGAGCCGGAGCATGGAGACGTCTGCCGGCCCGCCCAGGTCGATCCGGTCGGTCACCTCCAGGGTCGCCACGTCGATGACGGCGATCCGGTCGTCCAGGCGCTCGGTCACGTACACCCGCCGGCCGTCGGGCGAGACCGCCATCCGCTTCGGGGTCGCGCCGACCGGGATCCGCGCGGCCACGTACCGCTGGCTGAGACCCAGGTGGTT
>JAWVYT010000240.1:0-4505 GCA_033722595.1 Longimicrobiales bacterium | reverse complement strand
GCGCCGGAAGAGGCCGCCTCGGCCATCGCCCGGCTCGACACCCGGCTCCAGCGTACGGCCGCGTACCGCGCCGACCGGGACGCCCTGAGGATCGAGGCCGGCGGCGTCGAGATCGTGATGCAGCGCTTCGTCCGGATGCCGATGCCGGCGGCCCGATCGGGCGCGCCCGACCTGGAGGTCTCGTTCACCGCCCAGCCGCTCACGGTGGCGGAGGGGACGTGGGACTGGGTGCGTGGCCTCTGGATGGGCGAGCAGATCCCTTCGGCGCTGATCGCGGCGAGCCCCCAGCAGCTGGGGATCGGGGTCAGCCTCGAGCAGGCGGAGCTGTTCGACTTCCCGGGCGGCGTGGCCTCAGGGCCGCTGCCACGGGCTGCGCTGACCTTCCTCGACTACGACTACGACTTCAGCGCCGACCTCGCGGTCGCCGGTGCGGGCGGCGTCCGGCTCCTCCGCCAGAGCGGTGCCGGCTCGTTCGAGGACGTCACCGATGCTGCGATCCCCGCCGCGGCTGTGGACGGCAGCTACGCCGGCGTCTGGGCCGTCGACCTCGACATGGAGGGCGATATCGATCTGGTCCTCGCCCGTACCGCCGGGGACCCGCTCGTGCTGTGGAACACCGGCGAGCAGCGGTTCGAGGTCGGGACCGAGCTCGCTGGCGCCGGCCGGCTCCGCGAGCTGGCCTGGGGCGACGTGGACGGCGATGGCGACCCGGACGCCGTCCTGATCGACGCGGACGGCCGGCTGCGGGTGTTCACGAATCGGCGGTTCCGCGATCCCCGTTTCACGCCGGAGCCGGTCCCGGACTCCCTGGCCCGGGCGGCGGCCGTGGCGATCGCCGACCTGAACCGGGACGCCGTGCTGGACCTGGTCGTGCTGGATCCCGACGGCACCATCCGTCGGGTCTCGCGCGCCACGGACGCGTGGTCGGCCGACGTGCTGGCGAGCTGGACCGAGGTCGGGGCCCCACCGGGTCGGATCCAGCTGTTCGTGGTCGACCTGGACAACAACGGCGATCTCGACCTGGTCGCCTCGGGCCCCGACGGCGGGCAGACGTGGCTGGCCACGGATGACGGCTTCCGGGCCCACCGCACGCTGGACCTGAAGGTCACCGACATCATGGACCTGAGCGGCGAGGGCCGGCTGGACCTCCTCGGGGTCGCCCCCGATGGGCGGCTGGCGTTCCTGGAGAACCGCGGCCAGCGGGACTACTACTCCACGACGCTCCGGCCGCGGGCCGCCCGGGCCGTGGGCGACCGGCGCATCAACTCCTTCGGGATCGGCGGCGAGATCGAGATCCGGGCCGGGCTGCTGTACCAGAAGCAGCTGATCACGGGCCCGACCGTGCACTTCGGGATGGGGGAGCACGCGGAGCTCGACGTAGCCCGGATCACCTGGCCGAACGGCACCGTCCAGGCCGAGTTCGACCTCCCGGCCACCAACGACGCCGTCACGGCGCTCCAGCGGCTGAAGGGCTCGTGCCCCTGGGTGTTCGCGTGGGACGGCTCCGACGTGGGCTTCGTCACCGACTTCCTGTGGCGGACCGCGCTGGGGCTGCGGATCAACGCCCAGGGCGATGCGTCGGTGATCCACGCCGAGGACTGGATCCGGATCCGGGGCGATCAGCTCGTGCCGCGGGACGGCGCCTACGACGTGCGGATCACCGGCGAGCTCTGGGAGTCCCATTTCTTCGACCACGTGGCGCTGTTGGCCGTGGACCACCCGGCCGGGACGGAGGCGCTCGTCGATGAGCGGTTCACCCTGCCGGCCCCCGAGCCGGCGATCCACGTCACGGGCCCGATCCGGCCGGTCCGGACGGCCGTGGATCACGAGGGTCGCGACGTGACCGACCGGGTCGCCGCCCTGGACGGCCGCTACCTGGACACGTTCGAGCTGGGGCCGTACCAGGGGTTGGCCGAGGACCACTGGGTCGAGCTGGAGCTGGGCGACGGGGCCGCCGCCGCGGAGGGTGTCTGGCTGGTCGCGTCCGGGTGGGTCTACCCGACGGACGGATCCATCAACTTCGCGCTGGCCCAGGCCGATCGACCGGGCCCGCGCGGCCTCCGCGTCGAGGTCCCCGACGGCCGCGGCGGCTGGACCGTGGTCGAAGAGGACTACGGGTTCCCCGCGGGGAAGACAAAGACGATCCTCATCGACCTGACGGACGCGTTCCCGCCCGGCGCGGACCGGCGCGTCCGGCTCGGGACCAACATGGAGATCTACTGGGACCGTCTGGCGTGGGCCGAGGCCCGGCCCCGGGACGCGGCCCGGACCCGGCGTCTCTCCCCGTCCAGCGCGGAGCTCCGCTACCGGGGCTTCTCCGAGACGCTGATCCCGAGTCGACGCCATCCGGAGATCCCGGTCTACAACGACATCGCCGCCGCCTCGCCGGTCTGGCGCGACCTGATCGGCTACCACACCCGGTTCGGCGATGTCCGGCCGCTGCTCGAGGCCGTGGACGATCGGTACGTGATCATGAACGCCGGCGACGAGATGGCGCTCCGCTTCCCGGCGCTGCCCCCGCCGCCCGCCGGCTGGACCCGTGACTTCGTCCTCATCGGCGACGGCTGGGTCAAGGACGGCGACTACAACAACGGGTTCTCGAAGACGCTGATGCCGCTGCCCTACCACGGCATGGACGGCTACGACCAGAGGGCCGCGCGGCTGGAGGACGACCCGGCCTACCGGCGCCACCCCGAGGACTGGGAGACGTACCACACGCGCTACGTGACACCGGCACCGCTCACGCGGGCGCTGCTACCGACCGAGGGGGAGACGCCGTGACGGGGAGAGCCAGGGGGTGGGTGCTGGCCGGATGGACGGGGGTGGCGGTGCTCACGGCCGCGCCGGTCGGCGCCCAGATCGGGACCATCGGGGCGGGCGCGCTCCTCTCCGAGCGGGACCCGGTGGCGGTCTTCGAGCTCCACGGAGAGACTCCGCCACTGGCCTCGTGGCGCGGGTACGCCACGCTGTCCTGGACCGACCAGAGCTTCGCGCCCACCGTCATCACGGCGGCGGAGCGGCCGGTGCTGAGCTACGGCGACGGATTCACGGGCCTCGGCGCAGGGCTCCTCTGGCTCGAGGGCAACGACTACGCGCCGTACCCGATCCTCGTAAGCTCCACGGTCCTGCCCCTCCCGATCCCGCGGACCTCCTTCGTCGCCATCGCGTCGACGCAGCCGTTCCAGGACTTTGCGTGGTCGCTGATCCTGAAGGTGGGCGTCACTTTCCTCTTCGTTCGATAGCGACCAGGCGGAGGTCGGCCACCCGTCGGCCTCGCTCATCGAAGGCCACGGCGCCCGTCCACCCGTCCACCGACCCCCGGGCCAGGGCGTCGCGGACCCGCCAGGGGTCCGGCCCCGCTTCCCGGACCGCCGCGATCAGCGCCGCGACCGCGTCCCGGGTCAGTGCCTCCACGAGAGAGGGCTCCGGCCCGCCCCCGACCGCGTGCCGCCCCTTGGCGGGGGGAAGCCCGCCCCCGCCCAGCGCGGGCCGGTAGACGGGAGCGGGGTAGGCCGCCAGCTCGACCCCGTCCTCGGCCAGGCGCAGCGGCACGTAGACTACCGGCGGGCTCGGCAGCCGGCCGAGGCGATCCATGGCGGCGGCCGCCGGCCCCGACGCCCCGGCCACAACCACCGGCCCGGGACCGGGGTCGGCCGGATCGCCCGTGTCCACGTCGCGAACCGTGACGCCGGCCGCCACCGCCGCCGCACGGAGCGCTTCCACGAACCGGCGGCTGTCGTAGCTCGTGTCCCCGACCACGAGGAGACCCGGGCCCGGCGCATCGGGTCCCGCCAGCCCTGCCGTCACGACGTGCCCGACGATGGCGTCGGCCTGCTGCCGGTCGTCCGGGACCGTCTGAAACGACCAGGGGATCATCCCACGGCTCAGCGTGAAATCACTGGCCCAGGGCACGACGAGCGGGATCCGGGCCTTCGTGACGACCTGCTGGATCAGGTGGCCGCTGCGTCCGTCCGCCCCGCCGACCACGCCCGCCACGTCCGGGTCGAACGCCAGCCCCACCACGCGGCTGAGCCCCTGTCCCCACAGGCCGTCCTCCGCGACGACCCGGAGCTCGAAGGGCCGGCCGCGGAAGCCGCCGCGGGCGTTCGCCTCGTCGACCGCCGCCCCGGCGCCGTGCAACATGGCCTCCGCCCGCCCCTCGTCCGCCGGGACCACCAGGCCGATGGGAACCGGCCCCTGGGCGGCCACGGGCACGGCGGTCCACCCCACACACGCAATGAGCGCCCCCGCGAGGGTCGCGGGCGCGGTCGACCGGCACCTGCGCGGGGTCGTCTCCGTGGCCATCGGTCCGTCCGTCCGGTCCGGGCTACCGCACCGGCTGCATGACCCCTCGCCCCACGGCCTTGGCCACGGCCTCGAGGGACCCCATGAGCTGGCGGAAGGCGTCCGGCGCAAGCGACTGCCCCCCGTCGCGCAGCGCCCGCTCGGGCGCCGGGTGCAACTCGATCAGCAGGCCCTGCGCACCGACGGCGACCGCCGCACGG
>JAWVYT010000239.1:0-4542 GCA_033722595.1 Longimicrobiales bacterium | reverse complement strand
GCTATCTGACGGAGGCCATGGCCACCATCGAGGGCGAGATCACGGGGATCGACTACAACCTCCACCAGGGCCGGCTCAAGGCCGTGGCCGTGAGCGCTACCAGCTACACCACGGGCCAGAACGTGGTGTTCGTCCAGGGTCGCGACATCGAGGGCTTCTGGGAGCAGCCGAACCGGAAGAGCGTCCAGACCCGACTGCGGGTGGACCACGTCATGGCGTCGGCGGCGCTGCCCGGGTTCTTCCCCGCCGTCAAGCTGGGCGACGAGTATTACGGCGATGGCGGGATCCGACTCATGGCGCCGCTCTCGCCGGCCGTGCACCTGGGCGCCAGCCGGATCCTCGCGGTGTCCACCCGTTACGACCGGAGCCGGGAGGAGGCAGACGAGGGCGAGATCAGCGGGTACCCGACGCCCGCCCGGGTCATGGGCGTGCTGACCAACGCCATCTTTCTCGATACCCTGGACAACGATGCCCGTCGGCTCGAGCGGCTGAACCGGCTTCTCGAGGACCTCCCGGAGGACGAGAGAGAGGGCCTGCGTCCCGTCGACCTCCTGACCCTACGGCCCTCCCGTGATCTGGCAGCAATGGCCCGGGACTTCGAGCCCCGGCTCCCGCGCGCCATCCGGTTCCTGAGCCGGGGCGTCGGCGCCACCCGGGCGGGCAGCCCGGACGCCCTGGCCATGATGATGTTCCAGCCCGACTACATCCGGGCGCTGGTCAAACTGGGCGAGAAGGACGCCGAGGACCGACTGGACGAGATCGCGGCCCTCCTCGACCGGGAGCCGGAGGACGACCCGGCCCGACTCGAGCAGCCGGCGCCACCGGGCGCCATGGACGCCCGCTGACCGTCGCGGTCGCTCCGGACCCTAGAACCGGTGCCCGAGCCGGATCAGGAACCGGGGCTCCTGCTCCACATTGCCGTTCAGCGGGACCGCCACATAGAACCCGAGGTCGTCGAACAGCAACCCCACGCCCGCGTCGTAGAGCGGCCCGGTCTCCCGGCCCACCCCGGAGAGCGGGTCCCCGTACGACCATCCCCGGGCTGCGTCGAAGAAGACGACCCAGGTGGGGCTGAAGTCGATCTCTACGCCGCCCCAGCCGTCGTCATCGTCGTCGTAGTCCGGGTCGCCGACCCCGAAGTCCAGCGAGAGGTCACCGCGATACTCCACCTGGCCGAGGACGAACCGGTCGCACCCGTAGCGCGTGTAGAATCGATCCTGTCCCAGGCGACCCGTCGCCCGCCGGGCCCCGCAGTCGGCCGCGAACGTCGGGAACCCGGGGAGCGTCCCGACCCCGCCGAGCGCGTGCTGGTACTGGGCCGGGAGCGGGCGCGCCGACAGGCCGCCGCCGGCCACCAGCCGCACGTTCAGCTGCGAGGCGTACGAGACCGGCATGTACCGGCGAACGTCGACCAGCCCCGTCACGAAGTCCGTATCCAGCTCCTGGGCGGCGAGGACCTCGGAGACCACCGTCCCGTTCTCGGGCCGGACGAACAGGAGCGCCGGTCGCGTCAGCGTCCCGCCGACAGGACGCTCCACGGAGAAGCGGGCGAGCCAGCCCCGGGCCGGATCCTCTTCGTCGTCCCGGAGATCCAGCTCCAGCGCGCCGGCCAGCGTCCGGATGTCGCCTTCCCCGATCACCGGCTCGGCTCGCCACAGGTCGCTCCGGTTGAACAGCGCCCACGGGTCACCGGGGGCGACCGAGGCGTGCCGCTCTTGACGGTACGTCAGCCTCGCCTCGAGCTCGTCGGTCGGTCGGACCGTGGCGAACACGTCCCAGCCCGTTCGCTCGAAGTGATCCCGGTAGTCCTCGTGGAGGACCACCGTCGCGAGCGAGGCCTCGAGGTCGCCGAGCCGCCACGGGTCCAGCGGCTCCACCACGGAGTAGACCGTGCCGCCGACGCCGAACCGACCCCCGTCCAGCAGCTGCTCCGCCCGGACCCGGTAGCCCATCCGGTCACCGGCCGGGCCGCCCGACTCCGTCCGCCAGATGGCCAGCGCCTCCAGCCGGAGCCCGTCCGAGCCCGCCGTGCGAATCACCGGCCCGAACATGATGGGCAGCCCCTCCACCCGGTTGTAGCTGGAGCCCGCCCGTACCGTCAGCGTCGAGCGGCCCCGGTCCCAGCGCCCGTCCCGGTCCCGCCAGCGCCGATCGCCGTCGGACCATCGGTCGTCCTCATCCGATCGCCCGAGTGTGGGGCCGTACGCAGTGATGCTGCCCAGCACCTCCGCGCCATCCCCCAGCATCCGGACGTCCCCGCCGACCACGATTACGTCTCCGGTCACGACGCCACCCGGCTCTACCAGCACGTCCCCGTCGACCATGGCCACGTCGCCCTCCACGCGACCGGCGACCCGGAGCGGGCCGCCCATCGCCGCCACGTCCCCGTTCACCACCTCCGACGGGCCGATCGTCACCGGGCCGTCGTACCGCTCGGTGGCACCGTCGTACATGCGGAGGAGCTCCCACTCGAGCTGTCGAGGGAGGTTGGCGCTTCGGATCTCCTGCTCCTGTGCGGACGCCGGCACCGCGATAAGGAGGAGCAGGACGGTCGTGAGTACTCTCATCGGTCTCGTCCCCTGCTGCGATCGAACCCGGGCTTCGATGGGACCCTACGCGGCGTACCTCCGTCGGGTTTCGACCGGCGGTAGGGGGGCCGCAGAATCCGGGGCGCGGGCCCGAGCCGGCGGGCCGGGCTGTGATCTAGCGGGTCGGCGGGAGCGTATCGTCCCGATGGAGCGCCCGGTACCGCTCGAGCACTTCCAGCACACGTTCGAGCGGCAGCGCCTCCACGGTGCCACCGTGCCCGCGGACCGTCGTGGCGCGGAAGAGCGAGTTGTAGATCGCTTCCTCCGTGGCCTCGGCAACCGCCTGGAACAGGGGCGACATGGCCGCGTTCGGCAGGTCCCGGATCCCCCTCGGCTCCCGCCCTTCACGACGACGGACCGACTCGGCCGTGCTGAAGGTGATGACATAGTCGCCGGAGCCGTTCGACAGGATCGACCCGGTGCGAGCGAGACCGGCCAGCGCCCGCCTCCCGAGCCGCTCGAGCGACCGGGCGGTGAGGGGCGCGTCGGTGGCCACGACGATCATGATGCTCCCGTCGCCGCCGTCCGGGTCCGGCTGATCCGAATCCAGCGCTCGCTGGAACGAGTACCGGCCCAGCTCCCGGCCCATCGGCGCGCCGTTGATGGTCAGAACGCCCCCGAAGTTGGTCTGCACCAGCACCCCCACAGTCCACCCGCCGAGCGAGCCCGGCAGGACCCTCGACGACGTCCCTATCCCGCCCTTCCAGCCGAAGGCCCGGGTCCCCGTGCCCGCACCCACACTGCCCTCGCCGACCGGACCGCGGGACGCCGACTCGAGCGCCTCCACCACGTGCTCCGGCCGGATCGGCCGGGCCCGGATGTCGTTCAGGTACCCGTCGTTGGTCTCGCCCACCACGGGGTTGATGGACTCCACGTCCTCCATGCCGTCCTGCGCCAGGAGCCAGTCCACCATCGCGTCGGCCGCCCGCCACACGCACAGCGTGCACGTCAGCAGGATCGGGGTCTCCAGCTCGCCCAGCTCCCGGACCTGGGTCACCCCCAGCAGCTTGCCGTACCCGTTCCCGACCACGATCGCCGCCGGGACCCGCTCCCGGTAGGGGTTGCCGCCGTGGGGCAGCACGGCCGTGACCCCGGTCCGCACGCTGTCTCCCTCCCGGACCGTGACCTGCCCCACGGCCACGCCCGGTACGTCCGTGAGGGCGTTCAGCGGTCCCGGGGGCAGGATCCCCACGACCACGCCCAGCTCCCGGGCCCGGGGCCGCTCGGGCTGCGCCGCCTGCGCGTCCGCGCCGGTGGCCATCACGAGCAGGAAGAAGCCGACGAGGCCGGAAGCATGCGGTCGGTCGAGCGGGGTACGTCGCATGATGCGCTCATGGATCAACGGTTCGGGTCGGCCGGACCACGGCGTCCGGTGCTGCGGGCACGATAGGACCGGGTCCCGTGGGGAGCAATCGGGCCGTACGGGTCCCTCTACTTGGCGGTGCGTCACAGGTGTGCGTGCGCCTTGACGCGCGTGGGCGTCTTGCCTACCCTTCGCCGGCTCCGGGGCCCCCACGCAGCCCCGAAACGAGACGAACCCGGACAGTCAATGCGAGACCGCCTCTCGATATTTGCGCGCCGGCTGATCCCCGGCGCGTTCCTGTTCCTCGCGGCCTGCGCCCGCGAGGAGTTCCCGCAGACCATGATCGAGCCGGTCACGGAGTACGGCCGGCTCCAGACCGCGCTGTGGGCCACGGTCACGTGGTGGACGGTCGGGATCATGGTGGTGGTCTTCGGCGCCCTGATCTACATCCTGATCCGCTACCGGGAGCGGCCCGACAGCCCGGAGCCGAAGCCGATCTACGGGAGCACCAAGCTCGAGATCGCGTGGACGGTCATCCCGGCGCTGATCATCCTGTTCATCGCCGTACCCACCATCCGGGCGATCTTCGCCACACAGGCGGAGGCGCCGGAGGACGCGGTGATCATCGAGGCGATCGGGCACCAGTGGTGG
>JAWVYT010000238.1:0-4565 GCA_033722595.1 Longimicrobiales bacterium | reverse complement strand
GGAACGCCGCGAGCCGGATCCGGCCGCCCCGGCCCGCGAGCGCGTCCAGCGCGTTCTTCACGCAGTTCTCCAGCGCCCAGACCAGCAGGATCCGGTTCGCCTCGATGGCCGGCAGCCCCGGCGATGTCCGGACGTGCAGCTCCACCTTCCCATCGCCGTGGGGCAGCCGCGGGAGCGCGTACTCCTCGAGCTCCCGGACCACCGCGCCGGGCTTGACCGGATCGAGCGCGGGCGGCTTGCCGATCAGCTCGAACCGGCGCGAGACCCGCTCGAGCCGGTCCAGGTCCGCGCCCAGCTCCCGGGCCAGCCGGGCGTCCGTCACCAGCTCGTTCCGGTCCAGTGCCGGCATCTGCAGCATCTCGTGCCAGCCCTTCAGCGACGTGAGCGGCGTGCCCATCTGGTGCGCCAGCTCCCGGGCCATGGCGCTCCACATCCGCTCCCGCTCCGCCCGCAGCGCGCCCCGGACCACCACGTAGCCGACGAAGATCAGGAGCAGCGCGCCGGCCATCTGCAGCGTCGCCGCCCACCGGAGCCGCCGGATGATCGGCGGCGCGCCGAAATGGACAGAGCCGTAGTCGGTCTGGACCGGGTCGGTCCGCTGGTCCAGCTCGTCCACGTACTCGAGCACCCGGGCCCGGTCCGCCGGGTCCGTCAGGTCGGCCTCGAACGGCAGGTTCGCCTCGGCGTACGGCACACCGTCGGTGTTCAGCGCCACCAGCGGGACGCCCAGCCGTGTGAGCTCGTGCTGCAGGTCGGACAGCGCCTGCAGCTCGCCGCCGGGCTCCGTGGACAGGAGCCCCTGCTGGACCAGCGCGTACATCCGCTTGTGGACCTCGGCCTCCGACCGGAACTCCCGGACCAGCTGCTCGGTGTACAGCAGGTAGGAGCCCAGCACCACGATGGCGAGGAGGGCGAGGGCGACCGGCCAGTGTCGGGCGCTCACGGCGCCTCACGTGATCCGGTCGACGCCGACGTACGGCCGCAGCACCTCGGGCACCTCGACGGTGCCGTCCGGGTGCTGGTAGTGCTCGAGGATCGCGACCATGGTCCGGGCGATCCCGAGCCCCGACCCGTTCAGCGTGTGCACGTACTCGGGCTTCTCGCCCGGCGCCGGCCGGTACCGGATCTCCGCCCGCCGGGCCTGGTAGTCGGTGTACGTGGAGCAGCTGGAGACCTCGAGCCAGCGGCCCACGGCCGGCGCCCACGCCTCCAGGTCGTACGTCTTCGCGTTCCCGAACCCCAGGTCGCCGCCGGCCAGCAGCAGGACCCGGTAGCGGAGCCCGAGCGCCTGCAGCACGGCCTCGGCGTGCCCCGTGAGCTCTTCCAGCGCGTCGTCGCTGGACTCCGGGCGCTCGAACCGCATCATCTCGACCTTGTCGAACTGGTGCAGCCGCAGCAGCCCCCGGGTGTCCTTGCCGTGGGCGCCGGCCTCCCGGCGGAAGCACGGCGTGTAGGCCGCGTACCGGACCGGGACATCGTCGGGCGCCAGGATCTCGTCCGCGTGCAGGTTCGTCAGCGGCAGCTCCGCCGTGGGGACCAGGTACAGGCCGTCCTCGCCGGCGTGGTACATGTCGTCGCCGAACTTCGGCAGATGGCCCGTGCCCCGGGCGGCGCCCGCGTTCACGAGCAGCGGCGGCCAGACCTCGGTGTAGCCGTGGCGATCGGTGTGGAGGTCGATCATGAAGTTGATCAGCCCCCGCTCCAGCCGGGCGCCCAGCCCCTTGTAGACCGGGAATCCGCTGCCGGCGATCCTGGCGCCCCGGGGCAGGTCGAGGATCCCGAGCGCCTCGCCGAGCTCCCAGTGCGGGCGGCGCTCCCAGTCGCCGGCCGGCGGCTCGCCCCACTCCCGGAGCACCGGGCTGTCCGCCTCGCCGCCCGGCGGGACGTCCTCCGCCGGCGTGTTCGGGACCTCCATCAGCAGCGTGTGGAGCGCGTCCTCGACGCCGGCGAGCTCGTCCTCCTTGGCGGCCAGCGCGTCGCCCAGCTCCCGCATCTCCCGGATGACGGTCTGGGCCTCCTCCTCGTTCCCCTCCCGCTTCAGCTCGCCGACCCGGGGGCTGACCTCGTTGCGACGGGCCCGCATGTCGTCGACCTCGGCGACCAGCCCGCGCCGGGCCTCGTCCAGCTCCAGCGCGCGGTCGATGGCGGCCGCGAGCCCGGGGTCGCCGCGGACGGCGAGCCGGTCCCGGACCGCGTCCGGCTGCTCCCGGATCCGCTTGATGTCCAGCACGCTACTCGTCGTCGGGCGGGATGAGTTCCCGGTCGTTGCACAGGTTGTTGCGCACCTGGCGGAAGAGGATCCACCCCTCGACGGCGTGGACCTCGAGGATCTCGAACTTGCCGTAGCGGCTGCACCCGCTCCCGTCGCGACGGGTCCGGACGGTGTAGACCACATCCGTGCGGACGGGGACCGGCTCCTCGGTCACGTACCCGTCCCGCGGCGCTTCGGCCAGCTCGTCGAACGTGGTGCCCGACGAGTCGATGGCGAGCCCCGGGTTGATGGCGAACGTCTCGAACAGGCCCGCGGGCAGCAGCACCATCTCGCCGTCGAGCTCCGTCAGCGCCATGTCGAAGACGAACGGGTCGCCGCCCAGCGGCCGCTCGACCACCACGCGCGTCCGGTTGTAGAAGTCGAACGCCGCGGGCTGGTCGGTGAACTCGGGCCGGGCCAGCGAGAAGATCGCCACGGTGTCCACCACCGGGACCCACTGGAAATCGAAGCCCTCGCACGCCGTGCTCAGCGGCACGACCGTGGCCAGGGCCAGGATCCCGAGGACGGGGCCGGCGAGGGTCGGAAAACGTCGTTTCATAGGTGCGCCAGGGTAAGCCGCGGATCGGGCCTATGTCAAGGTATGATGCGGGTTTTCGGGTTGACACGGCACGCCGCGAGATCCATACTGCGCCTCCATACACGCGGGCGCCCGCCAGGGTCCCCGGGCCGGGGCCCGACCACCGACCAGGAAGACCGCTATCGCTACCGATCGCGTCGTGCTGGTGGCCGATGACGAGCCGTATATCGGCCGCATCATCCGGATGAAGCTCGAGGCCGGCCCGTACCGGGTCGAGGTCGTCCACGACGGCCGGGCCGCGCTCGAGCGACTCGAATCCGACGAGCACTTCGACCTGGTCCTCCTCGACATCATGATGCCCCACGCCAGCGGCCTCGAGGTGCTGGAGGCCGCCCGCGCGCTGCCCCATCGCCGGGACACGCCGGTCATCATGCTCACGGCCAAGGGCCAGCAGACCGATCGGGAGCGCGCGGCCGCCCACGGCGCCGTCGACTTCCTGACCAAGCCATTCAGCCCCAAGAAGCTCCTTGCACGCATCGACCAGCTCTTCGACTGACCCCATCGACCGGACCTGGGCCGTGATCCTCGCCGGCGGCGTCGGGTCGCGGGTATGGCCCGTGTCCACGCCGGAGCGGCCCAAGCAGATCCTGCCGCTGGCCAGCGACCGGCCGCTCATCGCCGACACCGTCGGCCGGATCGCGCCGCTGGTCCCCATGGACCGGGTCCGGGTCCTGACCGGAGAGGACATGGTCGCGCCCATGCAGCGGGCCGTGGACGGGCTCGACGACGCGCACTTCCTGGTCGAGCCGCAGGCCCGGGGCACCGCGCCCGTGCTGGTCTGGGCCGCCCATACGCTGGCCCGGCGCGACCCCGACGCCGTCATGGTCTCGCTCCACGCCGACCACGTGATCCGGCCGGAGCCCGCGTTCCGGGAGCTCATCGGCCGGGCGGCCGCCGCGGCCGACGCGCACGACCGGCTGTTCACGGTCGGGATCCGGCCCACGCGGCCGGACACCGGCTACGGCTATATTCGCAGCGGCGAGGCCCTCGGGGACGGGGCCGCGGGCCGGACGGATCGCGGCGGGGCCGGGGAGTCGAGCCGCGGGGCCGGGTCCGGCGACGCGAGCCGTGGCGCCGGACCCGGCGCCGACGGGGGCGCGGGCACGTACGCAGTGGACGCGTTCGTCGAGAAGCCCGACGCCGCCACGGCGGAGCGCTACCTGGAGAGCGGGATCTACCTGTGGAACAGCGGCATCTTCGTCTGGCGGGTCGACCGGCTGCTGGCCGAGGTCCGGGCCGTGACACCCGAGCTGGCGGAGCTGCTCCCGCTGCTGGATGCCGGCGATGTCGACGGCTACTTCGACGCCGCGCCCAGGCTCTCCATCGACCGGGGCGTGCTGGAGCGGAGCGACCGCGTGGGCGTCATGGACGCCACGTTCGACTGGGACGATGTCGGCACGTGGGACGCCGTGGCCCGGACCCGCGACGGCGACCCGGACGGGAACGTGGTCGAGGGCGGTGCCCACCTGGTGGACGCCCGCGGGTGCGTCGTGTGGAACGAGACCGACGAGCCCGTGGTCGTCTTCGGCGCGTCCGACACGGTGGTGGTGCGGCGCGATGGCGTCACGCTGGTCCTGCCCCGCGACCGGGCCGCCGACCTCAAGGACCTGCTGGACACGCTGCCCGACGACATCCGGGAGGCGCCGGAGTGAGCCCGCCGCTGATCCTCTTCGACGACGATGTCGCCCGCGGCTGGCACCCGTTCGTCGCGACCCG
>JAWVYT010000237.1:0-4572 GCA_033722595.1 Longimicrobiales bacterium | reverse complement strand
TCCCGACATCCAGGCCGCTGTCTCCCCGGACCGGGGCGTGCCCCCGGCGCTGACGCCGCTCCTGATGGTCACCTTCATCGGGACCGTCGGCTTCAGCATCATCCTGCCCTTCCTGGTGTTCCTGGTGACTCGCCTCGGGGGGAACGCCCTGGTCTACGGCGCGCTGGGCGCGACCTACTCGGCGTTCCAGCTGATCGGCGCGCCCCTCCTGGGCCGGTGGTCCGATCGGGTGGGCCGGCGCCGGGTTCTGCTCCTGAGCCAGCTGGGGACATTGACGGCCTGGGGCCTCTTCATGGTCGCCCTGCTCCTCCCCGTCGAGCCCGTCCTGGCCGTGGAGTCGGAGCTCCTGGGCGCCTTCGTGGTCACGGTCCCCCTCCTGATCCTCTTCCTCGCCCGCGCCCTGGACGGCATCACCGGCGGGAACGTGTCCGTCGCCAATGCCTACCTCGCGGACATCACCCCCGACCGGCAGCGGAGCGCCAGCTTCGGCCGGATGGCCGTGGCTTCGAACCTGGGCTTCGTACTGGGCCCCGCCATCGGCGGCGTCCTCGGAGCGACCGCGCTGCGGGAGCTGCCCGCCGTCTGGGCCGCCATCGTCCTCTCGGTCATCGCCCTGGCCCTCATCCGCTGGCGGCTGCCCGACGCCGACCCGTGCGTGCTCGAGGATCCGCCGCCGGGTGAGCACACCCGGAAGCTCATGGGCCAGGAGCAGCGGGACTGCTACCGGGTCGCCGACGGCGAGACCGGGCCCTGGCCGGCACCGGTCAAGCGGCTCCTCGTCCTCACGTTCCTCGTCTACCTCGCGTTCAACTTCTTCTACGTGGGGTTCCCTATGCGCGCCGCCGGCCCGCTGGGGTGGTCGCCCGTCGGGCTCGGCGTGTACTTCGCCTTCATCAGCGTGCTCATGGCCGCCGTCCAGGGGTTCGTGCTCCCGTGGGCCAGCGCGCGGCTGCCCGACGCCAGCCTGGTGCTGGGCGGCGGACTCGTGCTGGCCCCCGCGTTCGTCCTCCTCGCCGGGAGCACCCTCGCCGTCCTCGCCATCGGGGCCACTGCCCTCGCCCTCGGCAACGGCCTCATGTGGCCGTCGCTCCAGGCCATCCTGTCCCGGGAAGCCGACGGCCCCGAGCAGGGCGCCGTCCAGGGCGCCGCCGGGAGCGTGGCCGCCGCCGCCAGTATCGTGGGACTGGTCCTGGGCGGCGCTGCCTACACCGCGCTCGGTACGGGCATCTTCCTGGGCGCGGCCGGGATCACCGGCGTCGTGGCCGCGCTCTCGGTGCGGTGGGTAGGGACCGGATAGGGGTCACCCCCACCGGGCGACGAGCCCGTCGTCCGCCCGCTCCACGCGGACCCCCAGCGGCCGGCTGTGTCGATCCAGCGTCTCCGCCAGCCACGCCGTCTCCATGGCCGTCGCCCGCTCCAGTCGGAACCGCCGGACCCGCATCGGCGTCATGCGCAGGGCCCCGAGCTCGCCGGTCGGCCCCAGCGTCGGGAAGTACACGAGCGTCAGGTCGCCCCGGTACTCCCCCCGGCCGCCGATCCCTTCGTAATCGTTCAGGAGATCGCCCGCGCCGTACAGGATCGGGCGGCCCCGGTGCACCTCGATCCGCTTCGGATGGTGAGAGGAGTGGCCGTGGATCGCGTCGACGGCGCCCGAGTCGATGAGGCGGTGGGCGAAGCGACGGTGGGCGTCCGGCACCGCGTAGCCCCAGTTCGGCCCCCAGTGGATGGAGACCACGACCCGGTCCCCCGGGCGACGGTGGGCCTCGACCTCCGTGATCACCCGCTCCGCCTCCGCCGCGCCCGGCTCCGACAGGAGGTTCACGCCGGGCTCCGTGGCCGTCGCCTCCCACGCACGGGGCACACCGGCGCCGGGCAGCCCGTACGAATGGACCCGCACCCGCCCCGCGGCCGTCTCCACCACCGCCGGCCGCCGGGCGTCCGCGGCGTCGATCCCCGCTCCGGCGGTGCGCAGGTCGCGGCCTCGGAGCGAGCCGAGCGTCTCCACGAGCCCGGGTCGGCCCCAGTCCATGACGTGATTGTTGCCCAGGACACAGACGTCGATCCCCGCCGCGGTCAGAACCGGCACGTTCCCCGGATGCATGCGGTAGTGGATCCCCTTGCCGGGCCACGGGGCGTCGGACGTGGTCACCGCAGTCTCCAGGTTGATGATCCGGGCGTCGGGCGAGACCCGGCCCAGCTCCGCCAGCGCGTCGCCCCAGACGTAGTCGAACCGGACCTCGTCCGGGATCTCGCCGCTCTCGGCCTCCGCCAGCTCCACGTACCGCGCCGCGCTCCTCACGTATCGCTCGTGCAGCCGGGGATCCACGGAGTGGGGCAGGATCTGGTCGATTCCCCGGCCGAGCATCACGTCGCCGGCCAGGAAGAGGGTCAGGTCGCCGGGACGGGACGCTCGCCGGGCAGGGCCGGCCAGGGCCGGCAGCCCGAGCAGCGCCGTCATCCCGGCCAGGAAGCGTCGCCGCCGCATCGCATCACGCCACGCCCTGCTCCCGGAACGCCGCCGCAACGATGGCCCGGGCCTCCTCCTGGATCCGGGCCAGGTGGTCCGACCCGCGGAAGCTCTCCGCGTAGATCTTGTACACGTCCTCCGTGCCCGACGGACGCGCGGCGAACCAGCCGTTCTTCGTCACCACCTTGAGCCCGCCGATCGGGGCGTCGTTGCCCGGCGCCCGGGTCAGCTTCGCGACCACCGTCTCGCCGGCGAGCTCGTCCGCCTCCACCGATTCCGGCGAAAGCGCCTTGAGCGCCGCCTTCTGGCCCGGTGTGGCCGGTGCATCGATGCGCTCGTAGACCGGCGCTCCGAACCGGTCCGCCAGCTCGGCGTACAGCTCGCCGGGGTGTCGGCCCGTCCGGGCCGTGATCTCGGCCGCCAGGAGGCCCATGACGATCCCGTCCTTGTCGGTGGTCCACGGCGTCCCGTCCCGTCGCAGGAGCGTGGCCCCGGCGCTCTCCTCGCCCGCGAACGCGATCCGGCCCTCCGTCAGCCCGTCCACGAACCACTTGAACCCCACCGGGACCTCGACCAGCCGCCGGCCCTGGTCGGCGGCCACCCGGTCGATCATGGAGCTCGAGACCAGCGTCTTTCCCACGCCCGCACCCGATCCCCAGTCCGGACGGTGCTCGAACAGGTACCAGACGGCCACGGCCAGGTAGTGGTTCGGGTTCATCAGCCCCAGCGGCGTCACGATGCCGTGCCGGTCCGCGTCCGGGTCCAACCCGATGGCGATGTCGTACCGGTCCTTGAGCTCGATGAGCCCCGCCATCGCGTGGGGCGAGGAGCAGTCCATCCGCACCTTGCCGTCCCAGTCCAGCCGCATGAACCCGAAGGTCGGGTCCACCGCCGTGTTCACGACGTCGATGTCGAGCCCCCACCGGTCCGCGATCGCCTCCCAGTAATCGACCGACGATCCACCCAGCGGGTCCACCCCGATCCGGACGCCCGACTCCGCGATGGCCGCCATGTCCACCACATCGCCCAGCGCCTCGACGTAGTCCCGGCGGAGGTCCACGGCGCGGGTGTCGGGGCGGGCCCGGACCGCGTCCGGACCCAGTTGCTCGATCGTCTCCCCGCCGGCCTCCAGGAGCTCGTTCGCCCGGGCCTCGATCGCCGCCGTCACGTCGCCGCCCGCCGGACCGCCGTGGGGCGGGTTGTACTTGATCCCACCGTCCTCCGGCGGGTTGTGGGACGGCGTCAGGATCAGGCCGTCCGCCCGCCCCACCCGCCCCGACCGGTTCGCCGCCAGCACGGCGAGGGAGACCGCCGGCGTCGGCGTGTAGGGTGACCCCGAGTCCAGGTGCAGCTCCACGTCCATCGCCGCCAGCACGCCCACCGCCGTATCGAACGCCGGGTCCGACAGCGCGTGGGTATCCTTCCCCACGATCATGGGACCCGTGATGCCCCGGTCCGCCCGGTACTCGCCCACCGCCCGGGCGATCGCACGGATATGGGGCTCGTTGAACGTCCCTTCCAGCGACGACCCGCGGTGCCCCGAGGTCCCGAACGAGACCCGCTCGGTCGCGGTCGAGGGATCCGGCCGCCGCTCCGAGAAGGCGGCCCGTAGCGCCGGGACATCGATGAGGCGATCGGTTGGAACCCGCTCGCCAGCCAGGGGATCCGTGGCCATGGAGCTCTCCCCCTTTCACTGCATCAGTCAGAATCGCCCGAGGATCGTCACGTTCCATGCGCTGCAACCCGCGAGCCACGACCGCCGTTGACAACATAACCTTGACCGATTTTGGGAGGGCGCGTAGACTTTGCGGACCGGGTCGGCCCTCGGGCGGTCCCGGGCGCTCTCGCTTCAGGCACGGAGTCGTTCATGGAGCGGTCCCCCGACACTCCCGCTTTGTCATCCTGACGGCCTCGGTCGTACGGGACCGCGGAGACCGTCCCTCGTGACCGGACGGCCGCGCCGCGCCCCGCGGCACGGGCTCCCCATCGGCGTACTGCTGGTGGTGCTGCCCCTCGTCGCGGGCTGTTCGATCCGGGGCATGGCCGTCTCGGCGGTCGCCGACGGCCTCTCCCAGTCGGGCGACACGTTCGCTTCCGATGACGAC
>JAWVYT010000236.1:0-4585 GCA_033722595.1 Longimicrobiales bacterium | reverse complement strand
CTCGGCGATCACCATGGAGGGCTTCAAGACCCTCGCCGAGGGAGAGGAAGTCGATTTCGAGCTGAAGGAGACGGAGAAGGGCCTCCAGGCCGCGAACGTCCAGCGGGGGGGCGCGGCCGAAGCCTGACGCGCTGGACCCCACAAGACAGTCGAAAGCGCCCCGCCACGGTCGTCGTGGCGGGGCGCTTTCGTTGCCGGGTTGTGCGTTTCCGACGGCGGAGGAGCGGGAGGACCGAAGTCGTGGATCCGGCGATCCCTCTCCTTCTCCGTCCGCTCTCGCCATCCTCATCTCCGTGTACCTGTACCTCGACATCGTACCTCCCGCTTCGACCTGGAGTCTGCGGTCGGGGAGAGGGCGAAGTACGGAGCGGAGGTACGGGTACAGGGAGAGGGATACGGAGAGGGAGAGGGAGAAGGTCGATGGACGTGGCGATGTCCGATCCGATCCCGCCGCGAGCTCCGACCGCGAATTGCACATTCCCGCGGTTCCGCGGTACAATCCCTCGCGCGCTCCTCGTGTCCCACGGATTGAATGGTCGAGCTGCCAAAGAAGACCCGCCCGCGCCTGTACCTCATCGATGGCTACGCCCTGATCTACCGGGCGTTCTACGCCATGATCAGCCGCCCTCTCATGACATCGAAGGGGGAGAACACGTCGGCGGCTTTCGGCATGACCCGGTTCCTGCTCAAGCTGTTGGACGAGTACGACCCCGACTATCTGGGGGTGGTCATGGACTCGGGCGACAGCGCACGGACCGAGATCTATCCGGAGTACAAGGCCACCCGGGAGAAGATGCCCGACGAACTCCGGGCGAGCCTGCCCAGGATCCGGGAGCTGCTGGAGGCGTTCCGGATCCCGATCCTCGAGCTGGAGGACCACGAGGCCGACGACGTCATCGGGACCATGGCGCGGCTGGCGTCGGAGGCGGATGTGGAGACGATCATCGTCAGCGGGGACAAGGACTTCTACCAGCTCATCGACGACGACGTGAAGCTGCTGAACCCCGGGCGGGGCGGCACGTCGAACGTGGACGAGGAATGGGTCGGGCCGCAGAACGCGTCGGAGCGACTCGGGGTCCCGCCGGAGCACGTCCGGGACTACCTGGCCCTGATCGGCGACAGCTCCGACAACATCCCCGGCGCCAAGGGGATCGGCCCCAAGACTGCGGTCAAGCTCATCGACCGGTACGGGGGGGTGGACGCGATCCTGGAGCACGCCGAGGAGGTGAGCGGCAAGCGGGCCCGCGAGGCGCTGCTGGGGTACCGGGACGAGATCCTGCTGTCGAAGAAGCTGGTCACCATCATGGAGGACTTGCCCGTAGAGCTGGACCTCGAGGCGCTCCAGGTCACGGGCCCCGACCGGGACCGGCTCAAGGAGCTGTTCGCTACGCTGGAGTTCCACGGGCTGGTCCGGGAGATCGCAGCGCCGGAGCCGGAGACCGAGCAGCTGGAGTCCGACTACCGGGTGGTGGAATCCGTGGACGGCGTGGCCGAGCTGGTCAGCCGGGTCAGGGCGGCCGAGAGCGCGTCGGTCCACGTGATCGGCTCGGCGGCGGCTCCGCTGCAGGCCGCGCTGGTGGGGATCGCGCTGGCGACGGAGCCGGGGAAGGCGTCGTACCTCCCGCTGGCGCACCGCCCCGCGGGCGAGCTGGACCTGGGCGGCCACGAGGGGATGAACCTCCCGGCGCTGGATGACGGGGCCATGGCGCCGCTCGTGGAGCTGCTGGAGGACCCGGACGTGGAAAAGACGGGCCACGACCTGAAGTACGCGCTCCTCGTGCTGCGGGAAGCGGGCGTCGAGCTCCGGGGGCTGGATTTCGACGTGATGATCGGGTCCTACCTGCTGGAGCCCGGCCGTCGGGAGCACGAGCTGGACTCCCTCGCCCTCCAGCACCTGGGCCACAGCGCCATGACGCGGGAGGACCTGTGCGGCAAGGGCCGGAGCGTGACGCCCGTCGCGGAGGTCGAGCTGGGCCGGGTCCGCGACTTCGCCTGCGAGAAGGCCGACCTGGTGCTCCGGCTCCGGGACGTGCTGGAGCCCCGGCTCGACGACTACCACCTGGAGACGCTGTACCACGAGATCGAGAAGCCCCTGATCCCGGTGCTGGCCGACATGGAGACCGCCGGGATCGGGATCGATACTGAGTTCTTCGAGGGGGTGTCCGAGAAGCTGGAGCGGGAGCTCGGGCTGATCGAGGAGGACATCTACAAGGAGGCCGGCGAGGAGTTCAACATCAACTCCACACCCCAGCTCCGGGAGATCCTCTTCGAGAAGCTGGAGCTGCCGGTCATCAAGAAGACCAAGACGGGGCCGTCCACCGATGCATCGGTGCTGGAGGAGCTGGCGGAGCAGGGGCACCGGATCCCCACGCTCATTCTGGAGTACCGCCAGCTGGACAAGCTGAAGAGCACGTATGTGGACGCGCTGCCCGCGCTCGTCAATCCCGAAACCGGCCGGATCCACTCCAGCTTCAACCAGGCCGTGGCCGCGACGGGACGCCTGAGCTCGAGCGACCCGAACCTGCAGAACATCCCGATCCGTACGGAGCTCGGCGCCGAGCTCCGGAAGGGGTTCGTGCCCGCGGAGGGGATGCGGTTCGTCTCGGCCGACTACTCCCAGATCGAGCTGCGCGTCCTGGCCCATCTGTCCGGCGACGAGACCTTCACCCGCGCGTTCCGGTCCGACGCGGACATCCACCGGGAGACCGCGGCGCTGATCTTCGATGTCGAGGTCGACGAAGTGACCGCGGACATGCGGGCGGCCGCCAAGACGGTGAACTTCGCCACCATCTACGGGATCGGGCCGTACGCCCTCTCCAAGCAGCTCGGGACCAGCGTACAGGAGGCGAAGACGTTCATCGAGAACTACTTCGAACGGCTCCCCGATGTACGGAAGTACCTCGACCGGCAGATCGAGCGGGCGTACGAGGAGGGGTACGTGGAGACGCTGAGCGGGCGGCGCCGCTACATCCCCGAGGTCAAGAGCAAGAACTACAACGTCCGGCAGTTCGGCGAGCGGGCGGCCACCAACGCCCCGGTCCAGGGCAGCGCGGCCGACATCATCAAGATCGCGATGATCGACATCCACGCCGCGCTGCAGGACCGCGACGACGGCGCCCGCATGCTGCTCCAGGTCCACGACGAGCTCCTCTTCGAGGTCCCCACAGACGTTGTGGACGAGATGACCGAGCTCATCATCGACCGGATGGAGGGCGCGTTCGAACTGGACGTGCCGCTCCGGGTCGAGGTCGGGACGGGGGAGAGCTGGTACGAATGCAAGTAGCGGGGCCACCCGCTCCTGCGGAGCTCGCTTTTCGATCGGCCGGGCCGCGCTCCGCCTGTTCGATCCCGGGGCCCTGACGGCCCCAGACCCGCGCGGGGCACGGGCTCGATCCCGGCGTCGAGGCCGCCCCCGCGGCCGAGGGCGTCGAACTTCGTCCGATCGCGCTATTCGCGTGCCCCAACCCGTGCGGTATCCCTGTGAGTGACCGGCCCCGGGAGGCGGGGCCCCAACCACGGGAGGCACGCATGGCACGAGCGGTGAACAAGATCATCCTGGTGGGCAACGTCGGACGCGACCCGGAGGTCCAGTCCACGTCGAACGGGCACAAGGTCGCCCACTTCTCTCTGGCCACGAGCCGACGGATCCCGAAGGAGAACGGGTTCGAGGAGCGGACCGAGTGGCACCGGCTGACCGTCTGGGACCGGCTGGCCGAGATCGCCGAGGAGTATGTCCGGAAGGGCGACCGGCTCTACGTCGAGGGGCGCATGCAGTACGATTCGTACGAGCGCGATGGTGTCACGATCCCCACCGCCGAGGTGAACGTCCGGGAGCTGGTCATGCTGGGCTCGGCGTCGGGCAGGACCGTGAACGGCGCCGCGGTCGAGGTCGAGGAGGAGGAGGCCGTGGAGGCGTAGGACCCGACGGGATGCCCGAAGGGACAGAGGCACGGAGCGGCGGGCCACTCCGTGCCTCTGTGGCCAGCCCTGGAGGGTGGCGGCGGGCTGACGTGGTTCAGGGTGGATCGCACCCCGAGGGGTTGAGATGCGGTTGAGTCGTCTTGAGCCCGGGTTGATACACGCGCGGTAGTGTGGGTCCGACAGCGCGCCGAGCCGGCCGCTGCGCCTACCTCAGATGGAGCGATTCCATGTGCTCGATTCGCCGCGTAACGGAGTCCCTCCAGCGCGTGCTGACTCTCTTCGCGCTGGCGATCTTGTACCTCGCGCTCGGCCCCGCCTCGGCGGCGGCTCAGACACGGCCGCCCTCGACCCCCGACGTCGCCGCCACATCTGCGGGCGATACGGTCGAGGTCGTCCTGCAGGACGGCTCCCGCTACCACGGACGGATCCTGTCGGAGACCGAGGCCGTCTTACGCATCGAGCTGCTTTCGGGCAACATCCTGGAGGTCCGGCGGGACCAGATCCGGTCGGCCGAGCCGTTCCACGGACGCGTGGTCTCGGGTACGGTCTGGCACGAGGATCCCAACGCAACGCGTCTGTTCTTCGCTCCGACGGCGCGCTCGCTGCCCGCGGGCCGCGGGTACGTCAGCGTGTACGAGCTGTTCATGCCGTTCGTGGCCGTGGG
>JAWVYT010000235.1:0-4608 GCA_033722595.1 Longimicrobiales bacterium | reverse complement strand
TCCAGGAAGTAGGGGCCGTGCTCGATCGGGCCCCAGGTGAATCCCGGAATCCGGACCATGTCCTCCGGCGCCGAGTCCTCCGGGACCAGCACGATGGCGCCGAGAGGCTCCATGCCCCGCCACCGCCCGCCGAGGATGGCGGTGAGCAGGAGCTCCCGTGTACGGTACCCCTCGCGCTCGAACCGGAGCCGGGACGGCCGGTAGCCCAGGTAGCTGTCACCGGGACCCCGGAGTACGAAGTCCAGACCCGCGAAGCGGACCTCCGGGAGCGGTGTGATCCCGAGCGTGTCCCACGCGTCTTCCGGCCCGTCCATCGGCTGGATCAGGACCCGGGCGCCCGCCGGCTCCGTACGGATCGGGACCGTGAAAGAGATCCGCGGGAGCAGGTTCGCGAGGGCCGTGTCACCGGGCACCGCCGCCTCGACTTCCTCGGCCAGCGCAAGCGCCTCCGGGTAGCGGCCCTGGTCCGCCAGATCCTCGACCCGCGCGATCTGCTCCGCGGCCCACTGCCTCCGCTCCGCGTCCGCCCGGACGTCCCGGATGACGGCCACGGCGCCGACCAGGACAGTCACACCCAGGACCGCGGCCACCAGGATCGGCCGGCCGACCCGGGCGCGGCTCGGAGCTGCGGCCAGACGCGCGGTACCCAACGCGTCCCTCAAGGCCGCGACGGACCCGAAGCGGTCGTCCGGGTCCACGGCCATGGCCCGCTCCACTACTGCAGCGAGCGCGTCGGGCACCTCGGGCCGGAGCGCACGAAGCGGCTCCACCTCCCCGGTGAACTTGCGAGTCAGTACCGCCTGGACCGGTCCCTCGAACGGAGGCCGACCGGCCAGCATCTCGTACAGGACGCAGCCCAGCGCGTAGAGGTCGGTCCGGGCGTCGATGACGCCCTCCCCCGACGCCTGTTCGGGGCTCATGTAGACGGGGCTCCCGACGGACACGCCGGTCTCCGTGAGCCGGCCGTCGGACGCCTCGCCGAGCGCCGCGGCCACCCCGAAGTCCGACACCACCGGGTGGCCCCCGCTCAGCAGCACGTTCCCCGGCTTGATGTCGCGATGGACGACCTCCTCACGGTGCGCCACCTCCAGCGCGTCCGCGACGCCGCGGGCGATCTCCACCGCCCGGTCCACCGGCAGCGCCCCTTCCCGCGCCAGGAGGTCGCGGAGGCTCTGACCGGCGATGTACGGCGTCACGTACCACGGCAGACCGTCCGCCTCGCCGGAGTCGATGAGCGTCAGCACGTTGGGGTGCTGGAGCCGCGCGACGACCTCGATCTCCCGAAGGAACCGGTCGATCCCGATCGTCGAGGCCAGCTCGGGCCGCACGATCTTCAGCGCCACCGGCCGGCCGTGCTTCCGGTCCTCGGCCCGGTAGACCACCGCCATCCCGCCGCGTCCGATCTCCTCCTCCACGGCGTACCGCGACGGCAGGGCCGCCTTCAGTCGTTGGATCAGCTCGTCGTCCATGGGTCCGTTCCGGGGGGACAGCTGGAGGTTCTCAGGGCACCGGGACCCCGCGCGCCTCGGAGGCCGTGTCCGGGGCCGTCTCCGCGATCGCCAGCCCCACGCGGAACTCCGTGGCTCCCGGGCTCGACTCCACCGACAGGTCGCCGCGGAACCCGTGGAGGAGCCGGCGGGTGATATCGAGGCCGAGGCCCGTGCCGACGCCCGGCGGCTTGGTGGTGAAGAACGGGTCGAAGATCCGGGGCAGCACGTCGTCCGGGATGCCCGGCCCGTCGTCGGCGACCCGTACGGCGACGCGGTCGACCTCCGTCCGGGCGGCGATCCGGATGTGCCCGCCCTCCCCGATCGCGTCGAGCGCGTTGTCGATGAGGTTGAGCCAGACCTGATTGAGCTCTCCACCCACCGCGTGCACCGGGGGCAGGTCGGGCTCGATCTCCAGCGTGACCGTGGCGTCCTTCGACCGGACCTTGGCCGCCATCATGGTCAGGGTGTCCCGGAGTCCGGGCTCGAGGTCCACGGACTCGGGCGCCGCCGCGCGGTCCATATAGGTGAACCGCTTCACGGCGGCGACGAGCTCGTAGATCCGGGTCACGGCGTGATCGATGTCCACGGCCAGGAAGTGGGTCGAGCAGCCGGCGGCGACCCAGCTGAGGGCGGCGTTCAGGGTCCGCGTGTCCGGGAGGATCCCGGCCAGCGAGTCCAGCATCTCGATCGTCGCCGCCGTCTCGGCCAGCGGCCCTGCGTGGGCCGCATCGGCGTCGTGCCGCTCGAGCCACGCGAGGATCTCGTCCTCCCGGTCGGCCAGCTCGATGGCCGGCAGGTGTATGGGGGTCGCCTCGCTCAGGCAGGCCACCCGCAGCGCCTCGATGGCCGCCAGCTGCCGGCCGGTGAGTCCCGACGCGGCCAGCGCTCGCAGCGCCTCGTCCGTATCGGTCAGCCCCTGCCTCAGGATCTTCGCGGCCCGCATGGCGGCGGACGCAGGGTTGTTCAGCTCGTGGGCCAGCCCGGCCGCGAGCTTGCCGAGCGAGATCATCTTCTCGCCCTGGAGGTCGCTGGCCTTGAAGCTCCGTGCCCGGTCCAGCATGAGGTGCACCGTGTAGGCCGTGAACTGCGGGCACTGGTGGACCATCTCCGGGAAGTGACGCTGGTGGAGCGTCAGGAGCTCGGACCGCTCCTCCAGGTAGTTGTCTCCCGGGGGCGCCTTCATCCGGGAGTACGGGAGCATGCCCGAGACATCGCCGGGCAGCCACGTGACCACGCGCCGGGGGCCGGCGCCGCGGTCGACGCGAACGCTCATGCGACCCGACAGGATGACCCAGAGCACCTCGATCGGCTTGCCCTTCCGGGCCACGACGTGCCCGGCTTCCAGGACGTCGAACCGCCCGTGCCCGACGATCCATTCGAGCTCCCAGCGCGGGATCCGGCCGACGCCGGGAAGGGCCGCCAGCCGATCGACGATGGCGGCCTGCTCCGGCCCCCACTCGCGTCCGCGACCCGTCGTCACGTCACCCCCGCGGCCCGTCGGCCGGCATCCGGGCGACGGTACCGGGCCCGTCCGGCTCCGTGACCGCTGTCGGGACGACCGGTTTCGGCATGTGCGCAGACCTCCGGGGCTGGATCCGGGGGAGTCGAGTCGGGGGTCTCTCGAATATCGGGATCGCTCCCGCCCGACGCCAGGGAGCGGGGCGCTGCGGCTTGCGCGTCGGCGGAAGCCGGATCAACCTGGAGCCATGCCAAACTTCCTCGGAGCAGGACGACCGCTCGACCTTCGATCCGCGCGCTTCGCGACCGTCCCGGCGCGCTGGCTGGCCCTCGCCCTCGTGGTCACGGGTACGGGGGCCCCCGCCGCGGCCCAGGCCCCGGAGGCGCTCCGGCTGAACGACCGGGGGTACTTCCACGCGCCCGGCCTCGACGTCCTGGCGTTCCACAACTGGTACAGCGGGATGTTCAGCGACTCGAAGCTGAGCGGCGTGGAGCTGATCCACCACGGCGTCCGGGTCGCCACGAACGGGGATGTCCGGCTCGGCCACACGCCCGAGCAGTGGGACCCGATCCCCGAGTTCGAGGGCCGGGACATCGTGGACGGTCGGGTCGTGGCCCGTCTCGCCTACCCCGACCACGGGTTCCGATACCGGGTCATCGTGGAAGCCGACGGGGACGCGGTGGTCCTGGGCGTCGAGCTCGACGACCCCGTGCCGGCGCCGCTGGAAGGGCGGGCGGGGCTGAACCTCGAGCTGCTCCCCACCGCGTTCTTCGGCCGCACCTTCCTCGCCGACGGCCGGCCGGGCGCGTTCCCACGCCACGGTGCGGGCGCCGTCGCCCCCGCCCACGGCACGCTCCAGCCCACGGCGCTGGCCACGGGCGGGCGGCTGGTGCTCGCGCCGGAGTCGCCGGAGCGGCGGATCACCGTGGCGTCCCGGGCCGGGACGTTGTCGCTGTACGACGGCCGGGGCCAGGCGCAGAACGGGTGGCTCGTGGTCCGGCAGGTGCTGCCATCGGGCCGGACGGGTCGCGTGGTCGAGTGGCGGATCGAGGCGCACCGGATCCCGGACTGGGTCCGGCCGCCGATGATCGCCCACTCCCAGGCGGGCTACCACCCCGACCAGGCCAAGGTCGCGGTCATCGAGCTGGACCGGGCGTACCGCGGGCCCACGACCGCGCGCCTGCTCCGGGTCGAGCCCGACGGCTCGGAGACCGAGCGGTTCCGGGGCGAGGTCGACCCGTGGGGGACCTGGCTCCGGTACCGGTACGCCCACTTCGACTTCTCCGCCGTCACTGAGCCCGGGGTCTACCGCCTCGCGTTCGGCGACCGTCGGACCGAGCCGTTCGTCATCGCCGACAACGTCTACCGGGACCGGGTCTGGCAGCCGACGCTCGACACCTTCTTCCCCGTCCAGATGTGCCACATGCACGTGAACGATCGGTACCGCGTGTGGCACGGCGCCGGCCACCTCGACGATGCCCGGCAGGCGCCCACCGACCACGTCCACTTCGACCTGTACGCCCAGGGTCCGACCACCGACTCGCCGTACGAGCCCGGCGAGCACATCCCGGGGCTGAACGTGGGCGGCTGGCACGACGCCGGCGACTGGGACATCCGGACCCAGACCCAGTACGCCACGATCCTGACGCTGGTCCGGGC
>JAWVYT010000234.1:0-4610 GCA_033722595.1 Longimicrobiales bacterium | reverse complement strand
GTCGGTATCGGCGATGGTCAGGTCCGAAACGCTGGACACCACCAGCACCGTCGGGATCGTGACGTTCGCGCTCCCGTTCGTCTGGGCCGCCACGCTCGTGGCACCCAGCGCAAGCATCGCCAGCGCGGCCATCGTGATCTTGTTCATCGTTATCTCCGTTCTCTATTGCCGGCCAAATGACTGCTCGTTCGTGCTGCCACCCATCTCAGGGGCAAGGGCGATACCGTGCCTTTCGATATCACCTAAACACAGTCTACGAAACAGCTTGCAGATATTCGTCCAATCTGCATCCGAAATGATTTCCGCTACTTTTTTCGGGCCTGTCGCGGTTTTTTCCACCGGTCCAGCGGCCCGATACGCCTCGGGGACGGCGGCCTCCGGGCCCCGAGGGTGTCCAGATTCCGGACACCGTTGCCCCGTACGTCGACGAGCGGCTAGCATGGCGGCATGGACGTGGGCTTGAGCGATCTTCTGACGTGTCCGCGGTGCGGACCCCGGTACGGTCTGATCCTGCTGCCGTACGAGGCGGCGGATCGTCGGGTCGTGTCGGGCGTGCTGGGGTGCGCGAACTGTCGGGAGCGGTACCCGGTGGCCGAGGGGGTCGCCGACCTCCGGATGGGTGAGCCGCCGAGCTTCGTCGGGACTTCGGAAACGACGTTCGATGCGGTCGCCGGGGCGGAGGAGCAGGAGGCGGTGCGCCTGGCGGGCCTGATGGGTCTGGCGGAGGCGCGGGGCACGGTGCTGCTGGCCGGTCCCGCGGCGGCGCACGCGGCCGCGGTGTCCGCGCTGGTGGAGGGGGTGGAGGTCGTGGCGGTGCTGGAGGGTACCGAGCCCGGGCCCGCGGCGGGCGTCACCCGGCTGCGCGTGACCGCGAGGCTGCCGTTCCGGGATGGCTCGCTGCGGGGGGTGGCGCTGACCGGGCCGCGTGTCGCGCTCGTGGCGGAGGGCGCGCGGGTGCTGGGGCGGGAGGGTCGCCTGGTGCTGGACCCGGCCCCGGAGGCCGCCCGGTCCCACCTCGGCGCGGCGGGTCTCACGGTGCTGGCGGAGGAGCGCGGAGTGATGGTTGCGGCCCGGCGCGGATGATTGCGTGGCCCGGGGGCCATTTCTATCTTCCGACTAATCTCGCGATCCCCGGACGGCCCTTCCTGCATCCGAGTCCATGGACTTTCTGAAGAAGCTCTTCAACGCGCCATCCGACGAGCCGGACGTCGACTACTACCGGGAGGGTGTGGAGCTTCTGCGGGCCGGTCGGTACCACGAGGCGCTGACGTCGTTCCGATTGGCGGAGCGGAGCGCCCCGGGCGATTCCGCGGTGCAGCAGCAGATCGCGATCACGTACACCCGTATCGGGATGACGGACGAGGCGATGAAGGTGTACGAGATGGTGCTGGCCCGGGACCCGAGGGCGGTGGGCGCCCACTACGGTCTGGCCTTCCTCAAGCTGCGGGAGGGCGACCGCGCAACGGCGGTGTCGCACCTGCGGCGGTTCCTGGAGTCGCCGCCCGACCAGCCGGAGGCGTCGCGGCACGTGGAGCATGCCCGTGAGACGCTGGCGCGCCTCGAGGAGGAGTCGCTGGAGAACGTGGGCTCGTGAGCGACACGGTGGTGGAGGCCCGCTGGGCCGGCGCGCTCCGGTTCGAGGCGGTGGGGCGGGGCGGTGTGCCGGTCACGGTGGACAGCGGCGGGGACTCGGGTCCCTCACCGACCGAGTCGCTGCTGATCGGGCTGGCCACGTGCATGGGCGTGGATGTGGTGGACATCCTGACGAAGATGCGGATCGAGCCGACCGGGCTGACGGTCCGGGTCGAGGGTGACCGCCGGTCGGAACCGCCCCGGTGGTTCACGGCGATCCGTCTGACCTACGAGGTGGAGGGGGTCCCGGAGTCGGAGGCGAGCAAGCTCCAGCGCGCGGTGGACCTCTCCCGGGACAAGTACTGCAGCGTTCTGCACACGCTGCGTCCGGACATCGACCTGACCATCGGGATCGAATCGGGCTGAGTCACACACTCACATTCATCGGAGACGAGTCATGGCGACGGTTCCGGAGACCACCCGCCAGTATGCCGCCAACCCGGCGGATCTCCCGGCGGGCACCCTGGTCGAGATCTTCTTCGAGGCCGTGGAGTCGATCGACAGCGAGGATGCCCTGCAGTACCGGGAGGCGGAGGGGGTGTGGCAGTCGATCTCGCACCGGGACTTCCTGGATCGGGTCCGGCGCACGGCGCTGGGCCTCGAGGCGCTGGGGCTGGAGCCGGGCCAGCGGGTGGCCATCCTGTCGGAGAACCGTCCGGAATGGGCGCAGGCCGACTGGGCCGCGCTATGTGCCGGGATCACCGATGTGCCGGTGTACGACACGCTCCCGGGCAACCAGGTGGAGTACATCCTCAACGACGCGGAGATCCGACTGATCTTCGTTTCGGATCGCCGTCAGCTGGACAAGGTGCTGGCGATCTGGGACGAGGTCCCGTCGCTCGAGAAGGTGGTGATGTTCGACGGGCCGCTCGACGACGATCGGGTACTGTCGCTGTCGGAGCTCATGGAGCTGGGCGAGGCGGACGAGGCCGAGCGGGGCGCGGGGTTCAAGGAGCGAGCGCTGCGGGTGAAGCCCGACGACATCGCCACAATGCTGTACACGTCGGGGACCACGGGTCCGCCGAAGGGTGTGCTCCTGTCCCACTACAACATCTACAGCAACGTGATGGCGGTGCAGGAGCTCTTCACGGCCGGCCCGGAGGACACGGCCGTGAGCTTCCTCCCGCTGTCGCACATCCTGGAGCGGATGGTGGACTACTGGCTCTTCGCCAACGGGGTCACCATCGCCTACGTGCACGACATCGACCTGGTGGCCGACTCGCTGGTCGAGGTCCGGCCGACGATCGCCGTCTCCACGCCCCGGCTCTACGAGAAGGTCTACGACAAGGTGATGTCGCAGACCGGGGCGAAGGGCAAGCTCGTGGCGTGGGCCGGGCGCGTGGCCGCGGACTGGACGGACGCGAAGCTGGGCGGGCGGTCGCCCGGGATCGGGACCTCCATCCAGCACGGCATCGCCGACCGGCTGGTCTTCAAGAAGATCCGCGGCCGGATCGGCGGGCGACTCCGCTTCTTCATCTCCGGCGGTGCCCCGCTGGCCCATCACGTGGCCAAGTTCTTCTACGGCGCCGGCGTGCTGATCCTGGAGGGGTACGGCCTGACGGAGACGTCGCCGGTGACGAACGTGAACACGGAGGAGGAGATGCGGCTGGGCACCGTGGGCAAGCCGGTGCCGGGCACGGAGGTCTCCATCGCGGAGGACGGCGAGATCCTGGTCCGGGGCCCGCAGGTCATGCAGGGCTACTACAACCTCCCGGACGCGACGGCGGAGGCCATCGACGCCGACGGCTGGTTCCGCACGGGCGACATCGGCGAGATCGACGCCGACGGGTTCCTGAAGATCACGGACCGGAAGAAGGACCTGATCGTGACGGCCGGCGGCAAGAACATCGCGCCGCAGCCGATCGAGAACCGGGTGAAGGAGAGCCCGTTCATCGACGAGGCCGTGATGATCGGCGATCGCCGCCCGTACGCGATCCTCCTGCTGGTGCCGAACGACGAGAAGCTGGCGGAATGGGCCGCGTCGGAGGGGGTCGACGAGACCGGTGATGCGCTGCTGGACGACGACCGGGTGGAGGCGAAGATGGAGGAGGAGTCGCTGGGCAACCTGGAAGGGTTCGCCCGTTTCGAGCGGCCGAAGAAGATCGCGCTGCTGTCCGCCGAGTTCACGGTGGAGGGTGGCGAGCTGACGCCGACGCAGAAGGTGAAGCGGCGGGTGATCGAGGACCGGTACAGCGATGTCATCGAGGGCCTCTATGCGGAGTGAGGCAGCGGGGCGGACATGAGTGAGAAGACGGACTCGACGACCCGGGTCGTGCTCGTGACGGCGCCGGACCCCGCGGTGGCGGAGTCGCTGGTCCGGCGGCTGGTGGAGGACGGCGTGGTGGCGTGCGGGAACATCCTGCCGGGCGTAACGTCGATCTACCGGTGGCAGGGCGCGGTGGAGCACGACCGGGAGGCGCTGATCGTGTTCAAGACCACGGCCGCCGGGGCGCGCCGGCTGGTGGAACGGGTGCCGGAGCTGCATCCGTATGAAGTGCCCGAGGTCCTGGTTCTGCCGGTGGAGGGTGGTCACGCGCCGTACCTCGACTGGGTCCGGGAGAACGTGAGCAGCCGTGAGTGAAGCCGTGAGTGATGGTGTGAAGGAGCCGTCGGAGACGAACACGCCGGAGCCCGGGGACGACCTGGTCGGTGCAGCCCGCCGCCGGGTCATCGAGGCGCCGGACGACGTGGAGGCCCGCCTCCAGCTGGCGCGACTGTTCATGGAGCGCGGCGATGCCGAGCTGGCGCTGGAGCAGATCGACGCCGCGCTGGAGCGGGAGCCGGAGAACGTGGAGCTGCTGGTGGAGCGGGGGATCGCGCTGACGGGCGCCGCGCGGCTGGTGGACGCGGAGCGCGAGCTGCGCAAGGCCCAGCGCCTCGATCCGGAGCGCGGCCGGGTCTACATGCAGCTCGGCAGGATCCTCTTCAAGCGCGGGCTCTACCGTCAGGCCGAGGTGGAGCTGCGGCGGGCCATCGAG
>JAWVYT010000233.1:0-4611 GCA_033722595.1 Longimicrobiales bacterium | reverse complement strand
GTCTCGTCCTCGCCGGCGCGCTCGATCTCGGTGGCGACCAGCTCGAGGATCTCGTCGAGGCGCTGCTCGATGATGTGGGCGATGAGCTCGCGGGCGACCTCGCGGCGGGTGCCCGGGCTGGGCCCGGGCAGGTCCACGGTCTCGCGGGGGTCGACGAGCTGGGCGGAGGCCACGCCGTGCTGCTCCTTCGCGCGCTCCGCCTCCGCGAACGGGATGCTGAGCCCCTTCACCAGGTCGCTGGTGATGGCGGCGCCGCCCCAGGGGATGGTGGCCAGGTGCTGGGTCTTGGCCTCACGGAACAGGGCGAGCTCGGTGGTCCCGGCGCCGAGGTCGACCAGGGCGACGCCGACCTCGCGCTCGTCGTCGGTGAGGATCGCCCGGGCGGTGGCCACGGGCTCGTGGACGAAGGCCTCGACCTTGTAGCCGGCGCGCCCCACGGCCTTCCGCAGGTTCGCGGCGGCGGCGGAGCCGCAGGTGATGATGTAGACCTCGGCCTCGAGCCGGGTCCCTGCCATCCCCACCGGGTCGCGGATATCGGCCTGGCCGTCCACGCGGTACTCCTGGGGCAGCACATGGAGGACCTCCCGGTCGCTGGGGACCACGACGGCGCGTGCGACCTCGTGGACCCGGTCCACGTCGCCGGGGCCGATCTCGCCGCTGCCCACCGCCACGACGCCGGTGGAGACGTTGGCGTCGATGTGGTTGCCGGCGATCCCGGTGAACACCCGGTCGGCCCGCACGCCCGCCATGAGCTCGGCCTCCTTCATGGCGGCACGCACGGACTCGGTGGTCTCCTCGAGGTCGGTCACGACGTCCCGCCGGATCCCGCCGGTCCGGGACTGCCCGACGCCCAGGACCCGGTACGCAGGACTGCGTCCCTCCTCCACCGTGACCTCGAGGATGACGGCGCAGGTCTTGGTGGAACCGATGTCGAGACCGGCTACGACGAACGTGCTCATGCTCAGCTCACGGGTGTGTCGAGGAACGAAACCACGACCTGGTCGCGGAAGCGGACATCGATGGCGCGTACCTGGTCCAGCTCGCCCCGGGCGCGCAGGTCCGCGTGCGCCAGCCGGAGCTGGAGCAGGTGCGTGTCGGTGGGGTGGGACGGGAGGACCGCCTCGAGCGGCCGGTCGCGGAACGTCATCCGCAGCGCGCCGGGCTCCACCGAGAGCTGACTGATCCGGCCGGCCATCTGGGGCGCACGGATGGCCAGCGCCGCCAGCGTCGCCACGGCGGACGCGCCTTCGGGGCTGGCGACGCGCCCGGCCCGGACATCGGCGCCGACGACCACCGGCAGGTCCAGGACCACGCCGGCGGGCTCCAGCTCCAGGAGCCGGCCCCGGGCGTCGACGGGCCGCAGCTGGGCGCCCGCCACGAGCGCCACCGGCTCCACCTCGCGGATCTCGATGCTGACCGTGGACGGGATCCGGCGCCGGATCCGGACGTCGTCCACGAGCGGGAGCGTCAGGATGCCCGCCCGCCAGGCGTCCGTGTCGTCGAACACGCTGGCCGGCTCGTCGAGCCCCGCGGCCCGGACCACGGTGTACGGCTCCATGAAGCGGGTCCCGGTGACCTCGACGGTCTCGACCCGGAAGCCGTCGACGTGCCGGAGCCCGCGGGGCAGGAAGACCGACAGGGCCGCGGCCGCGAGCCCGGTGCCCACGAGGGTCAGCGCCCAGACCATACGACGTCCCGTCATGCCGCTGCCTCCTCCAGCCGGGTCTGGAGCGCGTGGGCGTGGGCGTGGATGTCGCCGGCGCCCATGAGCAGGCAGACGTCGCCGGGGAGGAGCGCGTCGGAGAGGTCCTCCACGAGGCTGTCGAGCTCCGGGTGGTAGACGACCTCGGCCCCGGCCTGCCGGGCGGCGCCGGCCACCAGATCGCCGGTCACGCCCTCGATGGGCGCCTCGCGGGCCGCATACACGTCCGTGACCCAGACCACGTCGGCGGCGGCCAGCGTGCGGCCGAACGCGCGCCAGTGGTCCCGGGTCCGGCTGTACAGGTGGGGCTGGAACACCGCCACGAGTCGGCGGTCGGGGAACCGCTCGCGGGCGGCCTCGAGGGTGACCTCGACCTCCGTGGGGTGGTGCGCGTAGTCGTCGATCACCGCGATCCCCCGGGGCTCGCCCAGCAGCTGGAACCGGCGCTCGACGCCGTGGAACCCCGCCACGCCCCGGCGGATCGCCTCGGGGTCCGCGCCCAGGTAGCCGGCCACGCCGATGGCCGCCAGCGCGTTCCGGACGTTGTGGCGGCCGGGTACCGGGATCCGGTACTCCCCGGCGAGCGCCGCCATCCCCGTCACGCGGAACCGGGTCCCGCCGGCGTCCGCGGCCAGATCGACGGCCCGGAGGTCGGCGCCGGCGTCGAGGCCGTAGGTCAGGATCCGCTCCGGGGGCAGCGTGGCCACGAGATCGGCGACGCCCGGGTCGTCCACGCAGGTGACGATCAGTCCCTCGCCGGGCACCGCGTCGAGGAAGTCGCGGAACGCGGCCTGGAGCGATCCGAGATCGCCGAAGACCTCCATGTGGTCCGGCTCGAGCGTGGTGACGACGGCGACCTCCGGGCGGAGGGCGAGGAAGGACCGGTCGTACTCGTCGGCCTCCACCACGAACAGGGTCCCGCCCGCCCGGAGCCCACCCTGCCACGCCGGGACGCGGCCGCCCACGAAAGCGGTCGGGTCCAGCCCCGCCGACTCGAGCACGGTGGCGACCAGTGCCGTGGTGGTCGTCTTCCCGTGGGTGCCGGCGATGGCCACCACACGGCCGGGGTTCACCAGCGCGCCCAGCGCGGCCGCCCGCTTCAGGACGGGGATGCCCAGCGCCCGCGCGGCCTCGAGCTCCGGGTGATCGACGGCGACGGCGGCCGTGACCACGACGGCCTCGACCCCGTCCACGTGGGCCGGGTCGTGGCCCTGCATCACGTCGACGCCCAGCGCGGCCAGGGCCGGCGGCGCGTTCTCGGGTCGGGTGTCGCACCCCGTGGCACGGCCGCCCGACCGGACGACGTACTCCGCCAGCGCGGACATGCCGGCGCCGCACACGCCCATGAAGTGGACCGGCCCCCTGCGGGCGCGCTCCAGGAGGTCCAGCGCCGCGGCGTCCCGGGCGGTCACGAACCGGCTCATGACGCCTCCACGATGCGCAGGAGGTCCTCGGCGATCCGGTGGGCGGCGTCGGGCCGGGCCCGCTCCCGCGCCCGCTCGGCCATGTCGGCGCGGGCGGCCGCGTCGCCCGCCAGCCGCGACACCTCGGCCCAGAGCCGGTCTGGCGAGAGCTCGGACTCCGGCAGCGCGATGGCCGCGCCGGCCGCTTCCAGCGCCCGCGCGTTGTGGGCCTGGTGGTCGGCCGCGGCGGTCGGCAGCGGGACCAGGATGGCGGGTACGCCCCACGCCAGGAGCTCCGCGGTGCCCATGGCCCCGGCCCGGGACACGGCCAGGTCCGCGGCCGCCAGGGCCTGGGGCATGGCGTGGATGTAGCCCACGGTCCGGACCCAGTCGGTGGGGCCGGCGTGGTCGAGGCGCTCCTCGATGGCCTGGATGTGCGCGGGTCCCGTCGACCAGAGGATCTCGAGCCGGTCGGGGCGGCTGGCCCCGCCCGCAGCCACGCGCTCCACTGCGCCGGCGACCGCCTCGTTGATCGCCCGGGCGCCCTGGCTGCCGCCCACCACCAGGAGCACGGTGGCGTCGGGGCTCAGCCCGAACGCCCGTCGGGCCGCGTCCCGATCGACCTCGGGGTCCGGCGGGGCGATGGGGTTCCCGTGGTGGTGCACCTCCGTTCGCCGACCCGGGTTCAGGTGCTCCAGCGCCTCCGGGAACCCGAGGTGCACCTGCCGGGCGAACCGGCTCATCCACCGGGTGGCGAGCCCCGGGAAGGCGTTCTGCTCCTGGACCGCCACGGGGACGCCCGTCAGCACGGCCCAGCCGCACGCCGGGCCGCTCGCGTACCCGCCGGTGCCCACGACCAGCGACGGGCGGCCGCGGCCCGTGAGCCGGGCCAGCCCCCAAACGCTGCCCAGCAGCGATGGCAGCAGCCGCCAGTTCCGCCAGACCCGGGTCCGGTGGATCGGCTGGAGCGGCAGGAGCCGGTAGTCGACTCCCTTCTCCGGGAGCACCCGCGCCTCCACGCCGCGACGGGCGCCCACGAACACGGTCTCGAGCCCCGGCCGGACGACGCGCATGGCCGCCGCGATGTTGAGCGCGGGGTACAGGTGACCGCCCGTGCCGCCGCCGGCGAAGATCACCCGGCTCATCGGCCCACCGCCCGGGCCTTCGCCAGCGCCCGGTCCCGCCGGTCGGTGATGCGGGCCACGCTCATGAGGATCCCGGCCGCGGCCAGCGTCACGATCAGGCTGGACCGGCCGTAGGAGACGAGCGGAAGGGTCAGCCCCGTGGGCGGGACCAGCGCCAGGTTCACCGCCATGTGGAGAAGCGCCTGGATGACGACCAGATTCGTCACGCCCAGGGCGAGCTGCGAGCCGAAGAGGTCGGCCGCGCCCCGCGCGATCCGGTAGCCCACGAGGGCGAACGCCACGAAGAGCACGGTGAGGATCGCCACGCCGGCGAAGCCCCACTCCTCGCCGATCATGGCCAGGATGAAGTCGTTGTGGGGCT
>JAWVYT010000232.1:0-4622 GCA_033722595.1 Longimicrobiales bacterium | reverse complement strand
CTCCGCTTTCCTCGCCGTCGCGGCCGGCGCGTTCGGGGCCCACGCCCTGGAGGCCCGACTGACGGCGGACCGCCTCGAGACGTTCCAGCTCGGGGCCCGATACCAGATGTACCACGCGCTGGCACTGCTGGCCGTGGCCTGGGCCACGACCCGCTGGCCCGGTGGGCTCACCGACACCGCCGGGTGGCTGTTCGTGGTCGGCACCGTCGTCTTCTGCGGTACCGTGTACGCCCTCGGCCTCGGCGCGCCCCGGTGGCTGGGCGCGATCACGCCCCTGGGCGGCCTCGCGTTCCTGGCGGGATGGCTGCTCCTGGCGGGGGCGGCGGTGAAGGGTGGATGAACGGCGGACGTGATTCGCGGACGGCGCGTGACTCGCGGAGCGCGACTCGCGGACGACGTTCCAGTCGCCAGTCTCTCGCCAGTCTTGACGCCTTTCGATCCAGATTGCCGCCAATCGGCTGATCGGGCGATAGCCTCCAGGGACAGGGACATGCCGGGACGGGGCAGGACTGGCGATTGGTGCGCCGTCCGCGTCGGCTCGCGGTGCTACTATCAAAATAGTTGACAAGGCGCCGTCTACTACTTAGATAGTAGAAAACGACACCGATCACCCGAGGGACGGACGGGCCAATGACGAGGTTCACTGACCGGGAGCTGGATGTGATGGCCGTGCTCTGGGACCGGGGCGACGCGACGGTGGCCGAGGTCCAGGAGTCGCTGGCGGACGAGCTGGCGTACACCACCGTGCTGACGGTGCTGCGTGTTCTGGAGGAGAAAGGACACGTGGGCCACAGGGAGGAGGGCCGGGCGTACCGCTACCATCCACTGGTGGAGCGTGAGGAGGCGGGCGCCAGCGCCCTGAGTCGGATGCTGGACCGGGTGTTCGGCGGGTCGCCGGAGCTGCTCCTGACGCAGCTGGTGTCGGAGCGGAAGCTGAGCGAGGAGGAGCTGGAGCGGATGCGTCGGCTGCTGGACGAGCATCTGGGTGGGAGCGGATCCGGCGGCGCGGCCGGCGGGTCCGGGGAGGGGGCGCCATGATCACGCAGTGGCTGGTCTACGGCTTGGCGGTGTCGCTGCTGGTGAGCGCGGCGGGCTGGCTGGCGGAGCGAGCGGCGAAGGCGCAGCGCTGGCCGACTCGTTGGGTTTGGGGCGGGTCGCTGCTCGTGTCGCTGGCGCTGCCGGTGTGGGCGTGGCTGGCTCCTTCGTCGGAGTCGGGGCCGTCGATGGTGGCGCTGCCGGCGACGCTGGTCCTGGAGTCTATCTCGCTGAAGCCGTCATCGGCGCCGGCGTCGGGGATGGATCCGCAGATCATGGCGCTGGCTGCGTGGGCGGTCGCATCGGCGCTGCTGCTCGGGGTGATCGCCGTCCTGGGGGGGAGGCTGCTGCTGCGCCGTCGCGGCTGGGTCCGCCGGACGCTGGACGGTGTGGACGTCTGGGTCTCGCGATCCACGGGTCCCGCCGCCCTCGGCCTGATCCGGGGCCATGTCGTGGTTCCAGAGTGGACGCTGGAGCTGGCGCCGTCCCGTCGGCGTATGCTGGTGCTCCACGAGGCCGAGCACGTCCGGGCGTTCGACCCGCAGCTGGCTCTCGGGGCGCTGCTGGTGTGCGCGCTGGTGCCGTGGAACCTGCCGCTGTGGTGGCAGCTGCGTCGGCTCCGGCTGGCCATCGAGGTGGACTGTGACCGCCGGGTCCTGCGCCGGGCGGGGGATTCCCGGGGCTACGGCTCGCTCCTTCTGGAGGTCTGTCAGCGGAAGTCTCACCTGGCGGTGGCTCTCGCCGAGTCCCGCTCGATGCTGGAGAGGAGGATCCGGATGATCATGCAAACGACGACGGGCCCGGCCAGGATCCGGGCGGCGGCGCTGGCGGCGCTGGCGGGGCTGGTGCTGGCCATGGCGTGCGAGACGCCGGGCCCCACGTCGCCTGCGGATGGCGGTGGGGACGCGCTGGCGGTCGAGGACGTCCGGGCCGAGTTCCGGGCCGCGGAGTGCGAGCCGACCTGGTTCATCAACGGGTCCCGCTCGTCGGTCGGCGTCGTGGACGCGCTCGAGCCGGCGCAGGTGGAGTCGATCCACGTGTTCACCGCAGAGGAGGTCGCCCGGTCGCAGGGGGTGGAGGTCTGCGCCGTCGTCTCCGTCCTGACCCGTGGTGCGAGCGTAGACGAGGAGGCCGCCTCCAGGCGGCTCGTCGAGCAGCTGATGTCGGAGCGGCGGGCGGTCGCCGGGCAGGCTGCGCCCGGGACGCCGTCGCTGGCCGAGCTGGAGACGGAGCCCACCTTCACGCCGATGACCGCGCCGCCCCGGCTCCGGAACAGCGAGCACGTAGCGGAGGCGCTGGAGCGCTATTACCCGCCGCTGCTGCGGGACGCCGGGATCAGCGGGACGCCGAACGTCTGGTTCTTCATCGATGACGAGGGGGCAGTGCGCAGGGTGCTGATCAACCGGTCCAGCGGACATGAAGCGCTGGACCGGGCAGCGCTGAAGGTGGCCGGCGAGATGGAGTTCACGCCCGCGTACAACCGGGACCGGCGGACTGCGGTGTGGGTGGCCCTGGACATCGGGTTCGATCCGCAGCAGTAGGAGAACCGTCCCGTCCCGCCCGCCTGACGTGTCTCGAGCGGGCCCGCAGTGGGCGGTCCGCGCGCTCAGCGGCTGACGCAGTACAGGTACTCCTTCACCTTGTCGCCCTTGTACCGGCGGTTCTTCCGGTCGGCATCGGAACGGTAGCGCTTGTAGGTGCGGGAGTAGCGCTTGTACGTGGCCCGGCGGCCGTACTGCTTGAGCACCCGCTCGATCGTGGGCTCCGGGATGATCCCCTCGTCGTTGTAGCTCATGACCACGTGGGTCCACGGCGCGGTGGCGATGAGCGCCTCGAACGCGGCCTCGCACTTCCGGACCTTCGACCAGTCGCTGCGCTTGTCCTCGTCGGGGACGAGCCCCGTCTTGCCGCGCAGCTCCGGCTTCCCGTCGAACCAGCCCATGGCCAGCAGCTCAGGGATGTGGTAGTAGCCGGGGTACTGCCGGTTGTTGTACGGCGGGTCAAGGTAGAGGAGGTCGAACGGCTCGATGTCAGCGACGAGCTCCACCGCGTCCGCCTGGGCCGCCCGACACCCGTTCCCCTCCACGATCTCGGGCAGCTCCAGCTTCAGCCGCCGGCGCGCGTTCGGCTGCCAGCTCTTAACGAACGCGGCGTAGACGCCCGTGGTGTTCGCCACCCGGTCCGCGGCCTCGATCACGGCGGCGACGAGCACGTGGTACAGGTCGTCCCCGATCCGGTCGGCCCGTCGCCACTCCTCGACCCGGTTGCGGACGTGGTCGATGCGGGCGGCGTTCTCGGGCGTGAAGTACATGCGCCCGTGCTCCTTCCCGGCCTCGCCGGTGGGCCCGTAGCTCCGGTGGATGAAGCCGGGGACGGGGTCCAGCCCGTTCAGGTGGTCGATGACGTCGCGGGCGCTGGGCGCGTCGCGGCCGTCCACCGCCAGCACCTCGTCCGCGAGGCCGGGCGCGTCGGGCAGCCGCGTCACCTCGACATACGCCCGAGCGAAGACGTACCCGTACGCCATGATGTCCGACGCGGTGACCCGGAAGCCCAGCGACTTGAGGTGCTGGGCCACCGACGCGGTCCCGCTGAACGGATCCACCGCCGTGAGATCCTCGCCCGTGATCTCCCGGGCTTCGAGCTTCTGCTCGATGAAGCCGAGGAGCTTGGTCTTGTTGCCTATGTATCGCACAGGGGCGAATATACGACTGTTCCCGTAACAGTGTCCATCGCGGTGCCGTAAGGAGCGTGCACGCGCATGCCGAGCTATCGAGCGACGTTCCGCTACGGCGGCGCCCGGCCCCGGTACGAGATGCTGGACATCGAGGCCGAGGATCTGCGATCGGCGCTGACCACGGCCGCGGAGCGTGTGAGCGAGTCGGTGGCCGCGACGGCCGAGCTGGTGGAGATCCGGGTCCAGACGGACCCCGAGGAGCGGGAGTACACGCCGGAATAGGTGCGGGAGCCAGAGTCCCGCGAGTCGCCCGAGCCCCATTACGTATCTTGTCTCTCCCTGAAAGAGCCTACGAGGCCGCGCTCGCGGTATCGCGTCCCCTCTTCCACGCGTCGGCCCTCGTCCATCCCGGGGCCAGGAAGGCGGTGCAGGGGAGGAAGCGGGCGCGGGACCGTTTCGCCGAGTGGGCGGCGTCGGAGCGGGATCCCGACCGGCCGGTCGTCTGGTTCCACGCGCCGTCGGTGGGGGAGGGGCTCATGGCCCAGGCCATCATCGGGGCGCTCCGGGAGGCCCGGCCCGACGTCCAGATCGCCTTCACCCACTTCTCGCCGTCGGGCGAGCGGATCGCCCCGCGGGTCGGGGCGGACGTCTGGGGCTACATGCCGTACGACACCCGGACGCCGGTCCGGCGGACGCTCTCGGCCCTGGACCCCGATGTGATCGCCTTCGTCCGGACGGAGGTCTGGCCGGTGGTCACGCGGGAAGCGGCCCAGGCGGGGTCGCGGATGGTGCTGGTCAACGCCGTGCTGTCGGAGGGGTCGGGGCGGCTCCGATGGCTGGGGCGCAGCTTCCTGGAGGCGTCGTACCGCCGGCTGGACCAGGTGGGCGCCGTGAGCGAGGCCCATGCGGACCG
>JAWVYT010000231.1:0-4626 GCA_033722595.1 Longimicrobiales bacterium | reverse complement strand
GCGGCAGGATCTGCCGGCCGACGTCAGTAGGTGCCGGTGCCGCCGCTCTCCACGGTGATCGTGCCCGTCATCCCCTGCCCCACGTGCGGCTCGCAGTAGTACGGGAACGTGCCCTCAGTGTTGAACGTGTGCTCGAACGTCGTGCCGTCGGACAGGTCCGCGCTCGCCCACTCGGTGTGGCCGTCCGGCGTCACCGTGTGGAAGATCCCCGACTCGTTAACCCACCGCACCGTCGTCCCCGGCTCGATGGTGACGTCTGGCGGCGAGAACGTCAGGTCGCCCATCGCCTGGACCTCCACCACGTCCGACGCACCGTTCCCGTTCCCGTTCGGCGAGGTCCCGCCATCGCCGGAGCCGCAGGCCGTGAAGCCCCCCAGCCCGAACGCCAGTACCGCCGCGACCGCTGCACTCCTCCGCGTCATCTCGTCCCCCCTGTGCATTGGACTCTCGCTGCACGCGTGCGCCCACCGCCGGGCGCCGCGCCTTCACTCCTCCACCACGACCCAGCCGACCATGCCGGCCTGCTCGTGGGGGATACAGAAATACCCGTACGTGCCCGGGCGATCGAAGACCCGGATGTACACCGCGCCCGGATCCATGTCACCGCTGTCGAACGGCTCGGCGCCGGCGGGCAGCCGGACGCTGCTCTCCAGCGCCGCCTTCGACGGATCGGCCGTCACCGTGTGGATCAGGTCCGACGTGTTCTCCCACTGCACCGCCTCGCCCACCCGGATCCGTACCGTGTCCGGGAGGAACCGCAGACGGTTGTCCATCCGCACCCGCGCCGTGTCCGGGGCCGAGACGCTCGACATCCGGGGCGCCGGCTCGGCTCGACCGCCGATGTAGCGGCTCAGCGTCACGGGCACGGTGAACTCGAAGCCGTACAGCCGCCGAACCCCGCCGTACACCGAGCTCTGGAGCGTCGTGGCGGCGGCGTTCGTCGCGTGCAGGGAGACCGTGTGGGGCGTCGTGGGGATCCGGAGCTGGAGACCCACGCTCCACGCCGCCGTCGTGTCCGCGTCCGTCAGCGTGATCAGGTCGGCTGCCACACCCACGTTCCGGTGCAGCCGGAGCACTGCGCCGCCCCCCACCGCGACATCCCCACCGCCGCCGGCGAAGCTCGAGAACGCCCGCACGATCCCCAAGAGCCGGACCGGACCCACCGACCGGGCCGCCGACAGCTCGCCGTCGAAGCTCTCGGCCACGCCGTTCCAGCCGGCCGTGACCGCCACGTCCGCCACGGCCGTGGCCGACTCCGAGACCGGACGCCACCGGGCAAACACCTCCCACTCGTTCGGCTCCCCCGGCACCAGGCTCGAGTTCGAGCCGTACCGCAGCCCCGTCAGTATGGGGGCCGGCAGCCCGGCAGCCACCAGGATCGTCGGCGTGTTCACCACCTTCCGCGCCGGCGGGCCGGTGACCCAGAACCGGTGCATGACGTTGAAATGGAGCACCCCGCCGCTGGAGACCCACGGACCGTCCAGGTTGGCCGTCCGCTCCAGCGTCGACTGGGACGCCCCCGGCCCCGCACCCACGAACAGGAGGACCGCCACGAGCCCCGAGCCGACCGCCCGTCGCGCTCCCACTAGGGCGCCTGCACCCGGATCGTGCCCGTCATCCCCTGACCCACGTGAGGCTCGCAGTAGTACGGGAACGTGCCCTCGGTGTTGAACGTGTGCTCGAACGTCGTGCCGTCGGACAGGTCCGCGCTCGCCCACTCGGTGTGTCCGTCCGGCGTGACCGTGTGGAAGATCCCCGAATCGTTCACCCACCGCACCGTCGTCCCCGGCTCGATGGTCACATCGTCCGGATCGAACGTCAGCGACCCCGTCGCCTGGATCTCCTGCACCGCCCCGCTACTCGACGTCGTGTCCGTCAGCGCGAACGACGTCGTCACGTTCTGGCCCTCACCCACCGTGACCGACTGACTCGACTCTTCGTTCGCCGCCAGGTCGAACCCCGCAGGAGGCGTCACCTCCACCGTGTACGGGTCCGGGTCCAGGTTGCCGAACGTGTGCTCCCCGTTCGTGTCCGTCGTTCCCGTCTGCAGCGACATCGTGCCCGCGCCATCCAGCAACTCCACATCCACACCCGACGCAGGACTCCCGTCCGCCGTCACCGCCACCAGGATCGACCCGGGGTCCGGCGTCCCGCCGCCGTTGTCCGTGTCGGTCCCCATCCCGCTGTCGCACGAGCCCAGCGCACCGACCGCCAGCGCCAGAGTCCCGACCGCCCACCAACCACGCCGTCGCGTCATGATCCCCCCGATTTTTCTTGGATCCGAGATACGAATGGATCGTCAGTATAACGACCTTCGTATCGAATGATCAACTTTAGAACGCCCGAGCGGGCGTTATTATGACACCCGAACGCGACGGGCGGCCGCGTCCGCGACGGAATCGCCGTCCTCGGACGCCGACGCGCTCCCGGGGCGGGGCAGCCGGACGTCCTGATCCTTGGCCGTGCTGAGGACGATGGTGGTGTTGGTGGAGGCGACGGGCTCGAGGGTCTGGATCTTCTCGTCGAGGAGGGCGCCCAGGGCGGACGTGTCGCGGACGCGGACCTTGAGGTAGAAGCAGTCGTCACCGACGACGCGGTGGACCTCCATGACCTCGGGGACGGAGGCGAGCAGCTCGGCGGTCTCCTTGGCCCGTGCCCCTTCGCCCGTCTGCACGCTGATGAAGGCCAGGAGCCCCTGGTCGAGGGCGTCCGGGTCGATCCGGGCGTGGTAGCCCTGTATGACGCCGGCGTCCTCGAGCTTCTTGATCCGCTGGAATACGGCGGAGGGAGCGAGGCCGACGTCGCGCGCGATGGCGGCATTGGCCACGCGTGCGTCCTCTTTCAGCATCTCGAGGATCCGGAGATCGATATCGTCGAACATGCGTGCTCCAAGGGAAGGGGCGAACGATTCCACGGTCGCAGCCTGAAAGATACGCGGAATCGCCGCCGACGGGGAAGGGTACGATTTCCGTCGGCGGCGGATCGGCGCCGGCCCGGGGACGGAGTCGCGGGCCGCGCGGGGCCTCGGCTTCCGTTGACATCGGGCCGGCGCCTGCGGTCACGGGAGCCGGAACTCGGTGGGCGGGGCCTCGGAGACGCAGGAGGGGTCGACGTTCTCGAGCGTCCCGTCCTCGATGAGGGTGGTGACCATCCGGACGACACAGGGCGAGATGCTGCCGTGGCCGCCGTTGGGGATGATGACGTGCATGTGCTGGGTGAGGCCGGCGGCCACGCGCTCGGCCCCGGCCGGCGGTGTTACCGGGTCCCGCTCCCCGGAGATCAGGAGCGTGGGCGCGTCGGACCGTACGGGGTCGAAGAAATCGGCCGGCAGGTCCGCCTCGGGCCAGACGGCGCACGCCGCGCGGTAGCTGAGGATGACGTGGCCGCGGAGGAAGGTCCCGGCGGCGGCCCGTCGGACGTCTTCGTCGGTGACGGGCCCGATGTCCTCGGCGCAGATCACGGAGAAGTGGTTCCCGGCGGCGGTGCCCTCGCCGGAGGAGACCCAGTCCGTGCGCTGGACGTAGTACTCGGCCAGCTCCCGGAACTCGCCGCGCGCGGCCTGGTCGATCCGGTAGGGCACCTCGGCGGACCGGTTGTACAGGAGCCCCCGGAGGGCGTAGCCCAGGTCGGCGGCGTGGAACGGCACGGTGCGGCCGTCGAGCTCCACCGCGACCGGGCCGTCGTCGAAGTGTGCGAACGCCTCTTCCATCAGGGTCTCGAGGTCCGGGTACGCCGCGTTGCACGCGGCCTGCTGGGCGCACTCCCGGATGACCAGCTCCAGCGCGTTCTGGAGGTTCCGTGATGTGTTGACGTAGCCGGGCTCGGACACGGCCGTGACGCCCGTGAGCACGGCGGTTCGCACCGCGTCCGGGTACCGGCGCATGTAGACCTGCGCGACCCGGGACCCGTACGACCCGCCGAGCAGGTTGACGGCGTCGTAGCCGAGCCACCGGCGCAGCTCCTCGAGGTCATCGACGCTGATCGGTGTGGTGTACAGGGTGAGGTCGGCCCGGGTCGAGAGCGTGTCCCTGCACGCGGCGAGGTGAGCGGAGTCGAAGATGCTGCCGAACCTGGACTCGAACCCGTCGGGGTACGGCACATCGCAGCCCAGGGCGTCGGGCCCGCCGATCCCCCGGAGGTCGACCAGCACGATGTCACGCGACCGGTTCAACCCGGCCAGCCCCTGCGCGATCCCCGGCGCGCCGCCGATGGTCGGGACGCCGGGCCCGCCCGTGAACATGAGCACGGCGTCGTTCGTCCGCTCGGCGGTGTCCGTGGCCTCCACGACGACGAAGTGCAGGTCCAGCGTCCGTCCCTCGGCCGCGTCCCGGTCCTCCCACACCCGGAACACCCCGCACCGGAGCCCCTCCCCCATCGGCCCCATGGCGCACTGCCGCACCTCGCCCGTACCCGCCGCCGCGTCCGCCGGCAGCTCCGGCAGCTCCTGCGCCGCCAGCGTCGAAGCGCTGAGCCCCACCACCACCGCCCCCACCCCCCACATCCACCGTCCCTGCTCCGTCCTCTCCCGCATCGCCACCCGCCTTTCGCCGTTCCACACCCCCGTTCCCGCACCACCTCCCCTACGCCCCCTGCTCCCCACCAGTTTCGCCCTCTCCCTCTCCCTCT
>JAWVYT010000230.1:0-4637 GCA_033722595.1 Longimicrobiales bacterium | reverse complement strand
GCCTGCTCCGGCGCCAGCCGGACGGGGAGCGCCTCGGCCACGGGCGTGCCCGACCAGCCGCCCTCCGCCAGTGCGCGCCGGCCGCCCAGGAGCAGGAGGCCACCGCCCCGACGGGCGACGTACTCCTCCAGCATGGTCAGCTGGTCGTGACTGAAGTGGCTGGCCTCCACGCTGCCCAGGACCACGCCGCGATACGCGAACAGCTCCGCCCGGGTCCGGGGGAACCCGCCGGCCAGCTCGGCCGCCGAGTCCACGCCCAGCCGGAGGTAGCGGTCCTGGTCGGTACGCTGCAGCGTGACCAGCTGGAGCGCCGGGTCGTCCGCCACCGCCCGCCGGAGGAACGCCACCTCGTGACGGGGCTCGCCCTCGAAGTAGAGCACCTTCTGGCGGCCGCTCCGGACCCGGACGGTGCGCTCCCGCTCGTTGTTCCGGTCCACCAGCTCGCCGTCCCGGACGGGGACCCGGAACCGGAACGTGCCCGGGCCCGGGTCGCCGGCCTCGAAGTCGACCCGGACGGTGGTCGTGCCGCTCCCGTCGAGCGTGACGTCGCGCGTGCCCATGATCCGGCCGTCCCGCTCCACCGTCACGGGCACCGTCGCGCCGTCGTAGCCGGCGTGGGTCAGCGTGACCTCCGCTACCACGGCGGAGCCCGCGAGCGCCGTGGTCGGCGCGCTCACCGCCGTCACCTCCAGGTCGCGCCGGAACGACTCGCTGCCCACGCCCACCGTGTAGACGGGCACACCGCCCGCCTTCAGCGGGAGCAGCGCCTCGTCGAGGGCGTCGGCGTCGTGGTCTGCGCCGTCCGTGACCAGGACCAGCCCCGACAGGGGGAGCGAGCCCAGCTCGTCCCGGACCCGGCCCAGCGCGTGCCCGATCCGGGTGCGCGTCCCCGCCAGCTCCAGCGTCTCGCCGGCCTCCACCCGACGCACGACATCGCTGAACCGGTAGACCCGGAGCCGGAACCGGCCGGCCAGCGCCGTCCGCAGCCCGCTGGCCTCGTCGAGGAAGGTCTCGTGGACGAACGCGGACCGGGAGACCCCATCGTCGATCCGCATGCTCCGGGAGTCGTCGATGAGCACCCCGAGGTAGTTCTCCTGCGGGACCACGCTCGGCACCAGCAGCACCGGCCGGGCCAGCAGCAGGAGCACCAGCGCGAGCAGCGACAGACGCAGACCTGCCAGCGTCAGCCGCGCGCCGGCGCCGGCACGGCCCCGGGCCCGCAGGTACGACAGCACCGCCAGCAGCACCAGCGCCACGCCGCCCGCCGCCATCCACGCCGCAGGCAGCGTGAACGCCAGCTCGCCACGCTCGTAGAGGAGCGGGCGGTACTTGAACAGCAGCTCGAACACGGACTCCATCAGTGGCTCATGGCGTACACGATGAGGTTCACGCCCATCTGGTACGCGAAGGTGGAATACTCCAGCGGGTACTCCGGGATGTCCGCCCACTCCCAGGCGTCGCCCAGGTCGGTGTTCCAGTTGATCGCCACCAGCAGGCGGCCGTCCTCCCCGAAGATCCCTCGCACGTGCGGGACGTACCCGTCCCGCTCCCACGTCCGGCCCCACCGGATGTTGCTCACCGCCGGGACCTGCACGATCTCGTCGATGTCGTAATACGCGCGGAAGACGGGATGGTCCCGGGGCAGCTCCACGATGGGACGACCCGGGAGCACCTTCCGGATGTTCCGCTCGAACGCCGCCCACTCCCGGCTGCCCCAGAAATCGTCCACCACCAGGAACCCGCCGGCCAGCAGGTAGTCACGCAGCCCCTCGACCTCGGCGTCGGTGAGCTCCATGTGGCCCACCTCCACGGCGTACAGGAACGGGTAGCGTCGCAGCTCCGGGTCATCCAGTCGGACCGCGTTCTCGCGACCGGGAGCGTCCAGGTTCGTCACCCGCCGGAGCACCACCAGGAACTGGCGGTCCGCCTTCGGATAGTCCGTGCTCCACGCCCGGCCCCGACGCCAGCCCGATGACATCCCGCTGGTGTACGCCGCACGGGTGAAGTAGAACGAGTGGGGCACCGTCTCGGTCCGCGAGGACGACGCCTGGGCCCCGTCCGCCGACACCCCCTGCGGGGCCGGACCGGCGGGCGGGCCGGCCCCGGGGGCCGTCCCGTACAGCGAGACCACGGCCAGAACGGCCAGCAGGAGAGTACCGCGCACGCGACCTCCGAGGGGCTTCGAAACGGGCGAGAAGAAATCTAACACCGGATGGAAGGACAGCCGAAGCCCACCCCCGAGAAACGAAACGAGGGTCAGCCGCTCCGGTGAAGCTGCTCGCCCGAACCCCCTGAACCGACGGCGAGCTTCGTGCCTTCGCGACTGCCCTCGTTGTCCCGCGATCCCGGCCGCAGCGCGGTCGGGATCTTCTGGCCCTTCTCATTCTCTAGATACCGCTGGGGCCGAAAACCTTACAGGAAATTTCCAGGCAGGGTGTGACAATCGGCATAAGGTACTGCGCCGCAACCGTTTGACTATTTGGGGGGATCGTCAGCGCCAGTCGCCGGGTTGGTCGAAGTGGCGCCGGGAGAGGATCAGCGAGTGGCCCTGCTCGACTTCCCGGCGGAAACCCAGAAGGTGGAAGATCTCGACGGTGTACCAGCGGGCGACCCGGCGGTCGACGATGACCGCGCCGGCCATGTAGGGGTGGCGGCGGACGCCGGGCAGGAGCGGCGCGATGCGGTCGGCCCGGAGCCGGCGGAGGAGGGTGGAGAAGCCGAGCCAGAAGCGGCGCACGTCGCGGGTGAGGAAGAAGCCGTCGTCGCCCTGCTCCTGGTAGAGGGGCATGAGGAGGCGTCCCCCCTCGGGGGCCACGACGGGCCGACCGTCGCCCCAGCTGCCGAGCCGCTGGCCGGCGGAGACGCGCTGGAAGCTGGCGAAGCCCGGGTCCATGAGGAACGTGCGGCCCCGGGGCACCGCGTGGCGGTACCGGATCTCCACCACGCGGGGCTGGCCTCGTGCGGCCTCGCGGAGGCGTTTGTGTAGGCCGTGGTCGGGGACCTGTGCGGGACGGAGCACGCCGGCGCCGGCGAGGACGATCCAGGCCACGGCCTCCAGGTGGTCCACCGCGGCGGGATCGTCGTGGCGGCCGCCCTCGCAGCCCAGGGTGATGCAGCCGCGGTTGTTGACGTACTCGAGGAAGGTGGCGGCCAGCTGCTCCTCGAGTCCCAGGACCATGGGAACGGGCACCTGCCGGGCGAACTCGCGGTTCCGCAGCGTGTCGCCCAGGGTGATGAACGGCGGGGTGTCGCCGGAGGTGGTGTGGAAGTCGACGACGATGGGCGGCCCTTCGGCCCGGTCCAGCACCGGCTCGATGGCCTCCAGGAGGGCGCGGCGCTGCTCGTCCTCGACGGGCCCGGCTCCGTCCCGGGGGATGTGCGCGACCGCCTCGGGCCACCACTCCCGGTTCATGTCGGTGTCCACGAACCGGACCCCGCGGCGCAGCGCCTCCAGGTTCCCGGCCACCGCCAGGACCTCGCCTCGGATCCCACCCAGCTCGGGGAGCCGATCGAAGACCCGCTCCAGCGCTTCGACGCCCGCCGGCTCGTTGCCGTGGAGCCCGCCCACCAGGACGACGGTGGGCCCGGGCTCACCCCGGACGTGGCCGAGGACGCGGTCGCGGCTCATCGGGCCTCCTCCGCCGTGAGGAGCGTGCCGGCGAGCCGGACGATGTCGTGCTCGCTGATGACGCCGACCACGCGATCGTCCTCGGTCACGGGCACGGCGGAGAGGTCGGAGTCGAGCATCATCCGGATCACGTCCGCCAGCGCCGTCGAGGGCGGGACGGTGACCGGGTCGGGGTCCATGTGCTCGGCGACGATGCCGGTCGCGGTGGCGCCCGAGTCGAGGACCAGCCGGATGATGTCACGGTAGGAGATGAGCCCCAGGAGACGGCCATCGTCGACCACCAGGAGCTGACGGACGCCGGCGCGGTCCATGGCCTGCGCGGCGGTGTCGAGGCGCTCCCCGGGCCGCACGGTCTGCAGGTCCGTGGTCATCACGCGCTCCACCGTCGACTGCGCCGCCGAGGTCACCGTCGCTCCGGCCCGGACCCGGAGCGCTAGAGGGGCTTCACTTCCCGGGCCTCCGGGCTCTTCTCCGTGGGCACCCGGCGGAAGCGTACGCGCTGGCCGTCGTCCAGCGACTTGTAGCCATCGCCGGTGATGTTCGAGTGGTGGACGAAGACGTCCTCCCCGCCGTCGTCCGGCTCGATGAAGCCGAAGCCCTTGCTGTTGCTGAACCACCGGACCGTGCCGGTGATCTCGCCCTTGCCGGGGGCCGCCGACATCCCCTCGGAGATGACCCGGTCCGGCTCCTCGAACGTGTCGGCGACGCCGGTGCTGACGGGCGCCGCGGCGACGTCGATGTCCAACGGGTCGGACAGCCGGGTCCGGGCCAGCTCCCGGGCCTCGTTGGAGAGGGTACGACCCACGAACACGACCTGCGCGGTGTCGGGCACCAGGTCGAGGATCCGCTCGACCTCGGCGTGCCGGCCCCGCTGCAGCAGCACGTCGATCGGGTCGAAGACCAGGACCTCCACGCCGCCGAGCCGGACGTTGCGCTCGTCCACGTGCTCCATCAGCCGGTCGGGCGTGGCGACCAGGAGATCGAACCCCGCCCGGAGGTCGCGGACCTG
>JAWVYT010000229.1:0-4656 GCA_033722595.1 Longimicrobiales bacterium | reverse complement strand
GACGGGGAGCGCCGTCGTGAGCGTGAAGATCTCGGCCTCGCTCCTCGCGTCGGACTTCGCCCGTCTGGCGGACGAGGTCGCCCGCGCGGAGGAGGGCGGCGCCGACTGGATCCACGTGGACGTCATGGACGGGCACTTCGTCCCCAACATCACCATCGGTGTGCCCGTGGTGGCCGCGGTCCGGGAGGTGACCGACCTGCCGCTCGACGTGCACCTCATGATCGAGCGACCCGGCGACTACGTCGACGCCTTCGCCGACGCCGGTGCCGACGGGCTCACCGTCCATCAGGAGGCGGCCGTGCACCTGCACCGGACGGTGGAGGCCATCCGGCACCATGGGCTGCGCGCCGGCGTGTCGCTCAACCCGGGCACACCGGTTTCGACCCTCGACGAGATCGCGCCGTATATCGACCTGGTGCTGGTCATGACGGTGAACCCCGGGTTCGGAAACCAGCGGTTCATCCCGACGAGCACGGCCAAGGTCCGGTCCGTGGCCGCGCTCCTGGACGCGGCCGGTCGTACGGACGTGGAGATCCAGGTCGATGGCGGGATCGGGCCCGACACGGCGGGCGAGGTGGCCGCGGCCGGCGCGACCGTCCTGGTGGCCGGGTCCGCCATCTATGGGGGTCCCGGCACCGTGGCCGAGAACATCGCAGCGATCCGGAGCGCGGCCGGGGCCGGATAGCCGTTCGCGTCGCCGGACCGCTGGTCCCCGGGGCCGGCGCCCGGCATCTTCGAAGCAGCGACCCAGCCACCGGGAGAGCGTCATGTCCGATCCCGAGCCCCACGCCGACTACTCCTTCGACGCATGGCTCGCCGACCGGTCACCGGACTGGTACGGCGACGACGGGCTCCTCCACCGCCTGCTGGACCGCTACGCGCCCGGCACCGACACCGGCCGCCTCGCGCGGTTCGGGCCCCGCGCGGCCGGCGAGCTACGGGTGCTGGCCGAGCGATCGTCGCTCCCGTCCGAGGCGCCGTGGCTCCGGCACAGGGATGCCCACGACCACCGGGTCGACGGGGTGGTCCTGCCGGAGTCCACGGACGAAGCGCTTCGGATCGCCCACGGCGATGAGGGTCTGGGCGCCGTGCGCGGCGACCGGTTCGTCCACTACGCCATGGTCTACCTCCTCGCGCAGAACGGGGAGGCGGGCGTGGCGTGCTCGATCGCGTGCACGGACGGGCTGGTCCGGGCGCTCCGGGCGGATCTGGCGGAGCCCGGCGCGGACCGTCCGGCGGACATAGGGGACGTGCACTCCGCCCCGGGCGGCGATCCTCGCCGACGCGCGCTGCACGGCGTCCTGGACTCCGGCCCGGACGGGTACGCCCACGGAGCCCAGTTCGTCACCGAGATCCAGGGTGGGTCGGACGTACCGGCGAACCGGGTCCGCGCCGTGCCGGCGCCCGACGGGCCGCCGGGCGACTACCGGATCCACGGCCAGAAGTGGTTCTGCTCCAACATCAACGCCGACTGGTTCCTGGTGACCGCCCGCCCGGACACTGGGCCCGGGGCCGGAGAGGTGGCGCTGTTCCTCGTCGAGGCGCGGGTGGACGGCCGCCCGAACGGCTACACCATCGACCGGCTGAAGGACAAGCTGGGCACCCGCGAGCTGGCCACTGCGGAGGTCACCTTCGATGGCGCACGCGCCCGGATGGTAGGGCCGCCGGACCGGGGCGTGGCGTTCCTGCTCCGACACGTGCTCACGCCGTCACGGTTCGCCTGCGTGCTCTTCTCGGCCGGCGCGCTGCGACGGGCCGAGCGGCTGGTCACGGGGTACGCCGGGTTCCGGGAGGCGTTCGGCCGCGCCATCGTCGAGTACCCGCTGGTACGGCGCGACCTGGACGCCATCACGGAGGCCCGGCGGCAGACGCTGGCGGTCAGCTTCGAGCTGCTCCGGCTGTGGGAGGCCGCCGAGGCGGCCGGATGGCAGGGCACGGAGGCCCGGGATTTCCGCGTCCTCCTGAGCCTCGCCAAGCCCGTCCTGACCCGGCTCGCCACCGAGCGGCTCCACGATGCCATGATGGTCCTGGCCGGGAACGGCATCGTGGAGGACTTCTCGCCGCTGCCGAGGCTCTACCGCGACAGCGTGATCATGGAGACGTGGGAAGGACCCCACAACGTGCTCTTCACCCAGGCGCTGCGGGACCTGGCGCGCTTCGAGGCGGTCCCCGAGGTTTTCCTGGAGCGGGTGGCCGGCCGGCCGCGGGCCGACCTGGCCGCCCGGCTGTCCGAGGCCATGGCCGCGGCGCTGGAGCCCGGCGCCGTCGAGGACGGGACGACGATGATGGCCGACCTGGCGCCGGAAATGGTGGCCGCGGTGGCGGACGGGGTCCTGAAAGGCTGAGCCACGCCCGCTGGCGAGCCGGGCCGGATGAGTCCATCTTCCTTCCCGCGCCGGGGTGGCGAAAGGGCAGACGCGGCGGACTTAAAATCCGCTGTCCGAAAGGGCGTGTGGGTTCGAATCCCACCCCCGGCATAGCAAAGGGCCGCAACGGGTTATCCCTCGTTGCGGCCCTCCCTTTTCTGACTCCTCGAGCCCCCTGATTGTGCCGCGATTGTGCCGCGGCCCCGACACAGTCTAGCCGGATTCGGCCCTTCGCATCGGGACCGTCTTCCGGCTCTCTTGGCTGTCGTCGTGGAGCGCGGCCAGCTTCTCGACGCCCTCCTTGAGCGCGGATTCGTCAGCGATCGCGTACCGACGATAGACGCTCTCTGTCTTGTGGCCGGTCAGCTTCATCGCCACAGATCGGGACACGCCCGCCCGCTCGAGATTCCGGACGGCGGTACGGCGCAGATCGTGGAACCAGGCCCCGTCGAGTCCAGAACCCACCGAAGCGGATCCCGGCAAGCCGACGAGGGCGGCTAGACTCGCCAGCCCCGGGAAACCCGCCGGACGCTAGTTTGGGAGGGGGCGCTCGATAGGGACGGCTGACTCGTCAACACCCCTTCGCCTCCCACTCAACGCGAATCGTCTGGGTGTACTCGCTGGTGATCGTACCGCTGAAGGTCATGACGCCCGCTTCGAGTACCACCCGGCTCTCGGAGCACGCTGCGTGGTACACCTCACTGCAAGCCAGCATCTCGGCCGAGATCCAGGTATAGCCGTCCGGCAGCGTGACACTGTGCGTCCATTCCGTGCCCTGGCTGCCCCGTTCCACCGCCAGGTCGAAAGTGCCCGTTTCCGTTATCGTCGGCCCGTCGGGGCAGGCCGGTCCACTCGGGCCGTCGTTGCAGCCAGCGACAGCGGCGGCCAGTGCCAGCAGAAACAGCGTCCTGCGCATCCGTTCCTCCCAGTCCGGTCGTGGGGGTTCGGTGGGAGTCGGTCAGGTCAAGATGGCAAGGGGTAGACCGGGGGGCAACGCATTGTGCCGCGATTGTGCCGGAGCCCACGGGAAACGGTAGGTACGGGTGACACTCGGGCCGATCCTTCGGAACCGCTGTAAGTCCCCCGACTGTACCAGTTAGCGCCGGCCAGTACCGAACCACGGAAGGGGTGTCGCACGACTTAAAATCCGCTGTCCGAAAGGGCGTGTGGGTTCGAATCCCACCCCCGGCACTCATAGGTCTCTGCGGGGCGTGGGTCATCCCGCCACTCACGATAGGACGCGAGGCACGGGTGGGATCCGACCTCCGCGAACTATGTTTCCCGCCGCTTCGCTCCCTACACCTGGACGCGTCGGTTCCGAATCCCACCCCCGGCACTCATGGGTCGCGGTGAGGCATGGGTCATCCCGCCACTCACGGTTTGGGTGCGAGGCACGGGTGGGATCCGACCTCGGCGACGGACGTGCGGGCGCCGCTGTGCTCCACGGGGGTGGGCGCCTCGGTTCCGAATCCCACCCCCGACATCGTTAAAGGCCCAACGGGTTACGCTGTTGGGGGCTTCGCTGTCTTCCGATCAGTTGGTTAGAGGAGCCGACTCATAAAGTCCTCTGCGACGTGCGCCGGAATTCCCCGGTGTCGTGGAGCTTGTCGGCCCACTGGGCAGTCCGACGAGGTCGCAAGGTCCGTAACTGAATCGTCGTCCGATGGCTACTGGGGCCTTACCGCGATCGAAAGCAGGCCCTCTCCGTAGACGCTCGAACCGGCATCGCCGCTTTGGGGTACAGAGATGGCCCCTACGCGATTGCCGCTGGCGACATCGATGACCACGACACTGTCTTCGTTCGCCACGTATGCTTCGGTCCCAGTTGGATTGAATGACACCCACCTGGGAGAGCTTCCCGCTTCGAGGGTCGCCGTCGCGGCTCGGGCAGCGCCATCCACCACGGTGATGCCTGGGGGGCCCTCGAACTGAGCTCCGCCCTCGGTGCGTCCATAGTGCGTCACGAAGGCGGTGTTGTCGACTGGACTGAATTCGATGTCGGTCGGCGCTTTGCCTACCGGGATCTTCGCCACGACGCTCCGGGTCGCCACGTCGAACACGCGCACGAGGTCGTTGTTGGTATCGGGGATGAACACGGCTGAGCCGTCCGGGCTCACGGCGAGTCTGGTAAGCTCCGGATCGAACTCGCCCGACTCGTGGAGGACGAGATTGTCCGTGACGCTTGCCGATGCGACGTCGATGACCATGAGCCGCGTTCGAGCCGCTACGAAGGCGGTCGATCCGTCCGGGGTGAATGCCACCTGCTGCGGGTTCCCGCCGACCGCGATCG
>JAWVYT010000228.1:0-4663 GCA_033722595.1 Longimicrobiales bacterium | reverse complement strand
TACCCGCCGGCCTGGCTCCCGGCCGCCACCGCCGCCGAGACCGCCGATCCGAGGGCCGGCGTCTGATCGGAGCCGGCCAGCAGCATCGGCCGGCCGAGGACATCGGCGTAGATCTGCATGAACAGGTCGTTCTTCGCCGCGATCCCGCCGCACGTGACGACCCGCTCGATGGGGACGCCCGAGGCGGTCAGCCGGTCGATGATCGCCCGCGCGCCGAACGCGGTGCCCTCGATCAGCGCACGGTAGACCTCGGCTCGGTCGGTATGCAGCGTCTGCCCGATCAGGAGCCCCGTCAGGCGCGGGTCCACCAGGATCGTGCGGTTCCCGTTGTTCCAGTCCAGCGCCAGCAGGCCCGACTCGCCCGGCCGGAGCGCCGCCGCCCGGTCGGAGAGCTCCGCGTGGAGCGACTCGTCGCCCTCGCAGATGTCCTCGACCCACCACCGCAGCAGGTCGCCCACCGCGGACTGGCCCGCCTCGATCCCGTGCCAGCCCGGCTTCACCGAGCCGGGCACGATCCCGCAGATGCCCTCCACCTCCGGCATGTCGCCCGCCTCGGGCGCCACGGCGATATCGCACGTGGAGGTCCCGATGATCTTGACCAGGGTGCCGGGCTCCACGCCCGCCCCCACGGCGCCGTAGTGGGCGTCGAACGCGCCGATGGCCACGGGGATCCCGTCCGGCAGCCCCAGTCGATCGGCCCACTCGGAGGACAGCCCGCCGGCGGGCTCGTCCGGGGCCTGCGCCCGCTCGTAGAGGTCGTCCCTCAGCTCCGCCAGCTTCGGGTCCAGCCGGGCCAGGAACTCCTTGGACGGCAGCCCGCCCCACTGCGTGGAGTACATGGCCTTGTGCCCCGCCGCGCACACGCCCCGCGGGATCGACCGGACATCGTCCACACCCGTGAGGACCGCCGGCACGAAGTCCGCCAGCTCCACCCACGACGCCGCGGCGTCGAACACCTCCGGCGCCACGTTCAGGCAGTGCCACACCTTCGACCAGAACCACTCGGAGGAGTAGGTCCCGCCGATGGGGTCCAGGTACTCGGGCGCGTGCGCCCGGGCGGTCTCGGTGATCCGCTCCGCCTCCTCCGCCCCCGTGTGGTCCTTCCACAGCCACGCCATGGCCGCGGGCTCGTCCTCCCACTCGGGGTCCAGCGCCAGCGGGCGCCCGTCCTCGTCCACCGGCATCGGCGTCGAGCCGGTCGTGTCGACGCCGATCCCGATCACCCGGTCCCGGCTGAACGACGCGTCCGACTCGGCCTCGTCCAGCGCGCCGCCGATCGCGGCGCCGATGGCCTCCACGTAGTCCGCGGGGTGCTGCCGCGCCAGGTGCGGGTCGCGCGGGTCCAGAATGATCCCCTTCTCCCCCGACGGGTACTCGAACACCCGCGTCCCCAGCGTCCGGCCGTCGGCGGTATCCACCACGATGGCGCGGGCAGAGTTGGTCCCGTAGTCGAGCCCGATCGTGAACGCGCGTGCCATGACTGCGTGCTCCTTACCCGCGGAAGTAGAGGTATGCCAGGAGGATCATGACCAGCACGAACGCCGAGCCCAGCACATCCCGGTAGTTCCAGCTGGTGCGCGACTCGATCTTGTCCTCCGGTGTGATCGTCCCGAACGTCAGCCCCTTGATCCGCTCGTACGACGGCTGCTCCGAGGCGTAGCTCACGCCGATCATCACCACCACCGAGACCAGGAAGATGAGGAGGCTGTAGTACTGGAAGTAGATGTTGTTGATGATCCAGAAGAACGAGCCCGTCTCGTAGCCGTTCTCGAAACCGCCGATGCCCAGCGAGACCGGCGTGTCCACCGCCAGCCGCAGCGCGCCCAGCGCGAAGCCGACGATCAGCGCCCAGAGCGCGCCCTTGGCGTTCAGCCGCTTGTTGAACACGCCGAGGAAGAACACCGTGAAGATCGGCGGCGCCAGGTACCCCTGCACGCCCTGCAGGTACTCGTACAGCCCCCGGGCGCCCTGGATCACCGGGATCCACGCCAGCCCGATCAGCACCATGATCGTGGTCGCGACCCGGCCGATCCACACCAGCTGCTTCTGGGTGGCCTCCGGCCGCCACTTCTGGTACAGGTCCATGGTGAACAGCGTCGAGGAGGCGTTGAACACGCCCGCCAGCGAGCTCATCAGCGCCGCCAGCAGCCCCGCCACCACGATCCCGCGCACGCCCATCGGCAGGATCGACATGACCAGCAGCGGGAACGCACCCTGCGCCTCCGACGGGATCACGTTGCCCTGCGCGTCCACCATCTGGTTCAGCCCCTCGTACTGGCCCGTCTGGGCCAGCGCCAGCGCGATCATGCCGGGGATGATGAAGATGAAGACCGGCAGCAGCTTCAGGATCCCGGCGAAAATGCTGCCCCGCCGCGCCTCGGTCTCGTTCCGCGCGCTCAGCACCCGCTGCACGATGTACTGGTCCGTGGTCCAGTACCACAGCCCGATGATCGGCGCCGCGAACAGCATCCCCAGCCACGGGTAGTTGCCGTTGAAGTACCACGCGATCCGGTCCGGCTCGATCACCGGCGCCCACGTACCGTCCATCCCCTCCGGGATCAACGGCTTCCACAGGTTGAACAGGTCGGAGTCCAGCGACGCGCGGAAGCCGCCCCAGCCGCCCAGCGCTTCGAGCCCGTACCACGTCAGCAGCCCCGACCCGATCACCAGGATCAGCGTCTGCAGCGCCTCGGTGTACGCCACCGCCTTCATCCCGCCGCCGACCGTGTAGAGCCCCGTGACCACGATCACCGCCACCGAGCCGACCCAGAAGCTGTTGATGTACACGTCGCCCAGCTGGATCCCCAGGTCCGGAAGCAGCACCGCGAACACGATCCCGCCCGCGAAGATGCCCACGGCGATCTTCGTCAGCACGTACCCCACCAACGAGATGATCGACAGCACGTACCGCGCGGTCGCCGAGAACCGCTTCTCGAGGAACTCCGGCATGGTGTACACGCGCGACCGCATGTAGAACGGTACGAACAGCCAGCCCAGCACCAGCAGGCACCACGCGTGCAGCTCGTAGTGCGCCAGCGCCACGCCATCCGTCGCGCCCGAGCCCGCCAGACCCACGACGTGCTCCGAGCCGATGTTCGACGCGAAGATCGACGCGCCCACGATGAACCAGCCCAGGTTCCGGTCCGCCAGGAAGTAGTCGTCCGGCGTGTCCTTCCGACGCAGGAACACCCACAGCGCGAGGCCCAGCACCAGGCCCAGGTACCCTACGATGATTACCCAGTCGAGAATCGTCATGTGCGCAGTCCCGTCACCTGTTGGCGGGTGAATCCCTGCCCGCTCCGCCGAGCCGCGCCGGGGGCGGTAGCCTCACGGACATGCATCCGAAACGGTAGGTAGGGTGGCGGCGGCGGACCGAACGTGCAAGGCCACGGTCCGAACTCCGGGCGGCCGCGCCGACCCCGCTTGAACAGGTTCATCCCGGTTCGGCTCCGACCGCCCGACACCGTCAGCGCGAGCCGCGGACGCCGTACGCGGCGTCGTTCCAGCGCAGCTCGTTGCGGAAGGCCCGCAGGTCGGTCTCCTCATCGATGAGGAGGAGCTCGATCCCGGCCATGGCGGCGAAGTCCTCGAGGTGCTCGGCCGTGAGCGCGAGGGAGAACGCCGTGTGGTGCGCGCCCCCGGCGTGGATCCACGCCCGGGCCGCCCTTTCCAGGTCGGGCCGGGGCTTCCACAGCGCCCGGGCGACCGGGAGGTTCGGCAGCGGCTCCAGCGGCTCGATCACGTCCACCGTGTTGACCACCATGCGGAACCGGTCGCCCATGTCCACGATGGACGCGTTGACGGCGGGACCGGTGTCGGCATCGAAGACGAGCCGGACCGGGTCCTCCCGACCGCCGATGCCCAGCGGGTGCACCTCGCAGCGGGGCCGGTCGGAGGTGATCGACGGACAGATCTCCAGCATGTGGGCGCCCAGGATGCTCGGGTCGTCGGGATCCAGGTGGTACGTGTAGTCCTCCATGAACGACGTGCCGCCGTCGAGGCCGTGGGCCATGAACTTCAGCGTCCGGACCAGCGCGGCGTGCTTCCAGTCGCCTTCGGCGCCGAAGCCGTAGCCGTCGGCCATCAGACGCTGCGCGGCGATGCCCGGGAGCTGACGGAGGCCGCCCAGATTCTCGAACGTGTCCGTAAACCCGTGGAACCCGCCGTCGTCCAGGAAGGAACGCAGACCGAGCTCGATCCGCGCGGCCTCCCGCAGCGAGTCGTGCCGGGCACCGCCATCCTCCAGCCCGTCCATGAGGTCGTACGACGCCGCGTACTCGCCGCACAGCGCGTCCACATCCGCGTCGGACGCCGCCTCCACGTGCGCCATCAGGTCGGCGACGCCGTACCCGTTCACCGCGTAGCCCAGCCGACGCTCCGCCTCGACCTTGTCGCCCTCCGTCACCGCGACCTGCCGCATGTTGTCGCCGATCCGCGCGATCCGCATCCGCTGGCTGTCGTGCCACGCCGCCGCCGCGCGCATCCACACCCCCACCCGGCGCTGGACCCCCGGCTCCTGCCAGTGGCCCACCACGACCTTCCGCTCCAGCCGCAGCCGCGAGCACAGGAACCCGAACTCCCGGTCGCCGTGGGCCGACTGGTTCAGGTTCATGAAGTCCATGTCGATGGACGACCACGGGATGTCCCGGTTGTACTGCGTGTG
>JAWVYT010000227.1:0-4692 GCA_033722595.1 Longimicrobiales bacterium | reverse complement strand
GCCGGCGGGTGTGGCCGCGGACCCCGCCCAGTACGGACTCTTCGGCGGACGACTCACCGGCGACTTCGCCTGGGGCAGCACCAGCCTCGCGGGGCGCTACGGCGCCTCCGTGGCCGGCACGAACGGCCGCTGGCTCCAGGGTGACGCCTCGGTAGTGACCGGCGGCCGGATCGGCGCGCTGGGCGTGCGGGCCTACGTCTCCGGGTTCGGGCTCACGTACCTGGATCCCTTCGACTACGATGCCGGCGGTGTCGACATCCAGCCCGGGATCGCGGCGCCGGCGGGCCCGGTGGTATTCTCGTTCTCGCCCCGTGCCGCCTTCGGCCGCTGGACCTCGGGGACGCTGGCCGGGGATCTCCGGATTCTGGGAGGGACCGTGGAGGCCCACCGGACGTTCGGCACCGTGACGGCCATCCTCTCGGGTCGACTGCTGGAGGTCGAGAACGGGGTGGCCGGGGGGACGTTCGCCCGCGGCGGCGGCGACCTGGTCCTGGACCGCGGCCGCTGGACGGCGCTGGCCGAGGTCGAGGTCCAGCGCTCGCCACTGGAGACGGAGGTCGGCGGCGGTGTGCAGCTTTCGCTGAACGCGGCCCCGGGCTTCGAGGTGGTGGGCTACGTGGGCCGCCGGGTCCGCGACCCCCTCTTCGGTACCAGCGGGACGCTCACGGCGAGCGTGGGCGTATCGTTCCGCGCGCTGCACGTGTCGCCGCCGAACCCGCCGCCCGTGGTGGCCGTGGGCGAGAAGACCGATGCCGGGCGCGTCCTGGAGTTCGCCATCCGAGCGCCGGAGGCCGACAGCGTGGCCGTGACCGGCGACTTCACGGGGTGGGACCCGGTCTCCATGGAGGAGAGCGGTGGCGGGTGGTGGCGTGCGGAGCTGGTGGTGGAGCCGGGGCTCCACCACTTCGGGTTCCTGGTGGATGGCACCTGGGCCATACCGCCGGACGCGCCGGGCGTAGTGGAGGACGGCTGGGGTCGACGGAACGCCAGTATCGTGGTGGAGCCGTGACCGTCCGTGACCTTTTGGGTACCTCGTGCGTCAGTTACATAGAAGCAGGGTGCGACAGGGGATGAGTGGACAATGACGATACATCGAGGAATACGAGGTCTGTGGCTCGGGGTCCTGACGGCCCTGATCGTCGCTGCGGCGCCGATCACGGCCCAGGAGCCCGACGCGGGCGAGATCGATCCCCGCCTCGAGCGCATCCGGGCGGAGCTGCCGGAGGGCGTCGTGGAGCGGGTGGAGGCCCGGCTGGAAGCCGCCCTGGCCGAGGGGCTCCCGGTGGAGCCGCTCCTGGACAAGGCCGTGGAGGGGATCGCCAAGCGAGTGCCGCCGCCGGCCATCGCCGGGGCCCTGGACCAGCTGGCGCAGGAGCTCGGCCGAGCCCAGTCACTGCTGGCCGACGGCGTCCCGCCGACGCCCACGGACGTGGCGGCCGTGGCGGACGCCATGCGGAGGGGCGTGCCCGAGCAGGCGATCCAGCGGATCGCCCAGGGCGCAGGCCCCGAGGAGCCCCTCGCCATGGCCGTCCACACCATGGGCGACCTGATGGACCGGGGCGTGCCCGTCGAGCAGGCCGTGTCGGTCCTGGAGGCGTGGCGCTCGCGTGGGGCCCGGGTCGAGGAGCTCCGGCAGCTGCCGGCCGCCGTCGACCGGCTGATGCGCCAGGGCGTGCTGCCGGGTCAGGCGGCCGCGGCCGTGGCCAATGCGATCCGCGGAGGCCCTCCGGGCTCCCAGCCGATGCTCGATGGCCAGACGCCGGGAATGAGCGTACAGGGTGTGCCGCCCATCGGGCCGGGGGCCGGCCCGCCCGCGCATCCCGGGGGCGACGACAAGGGCGGAGGCCCGCCGGACGACATTCCGCCGGGCGGCGGCGGCTGAGCCGCGCGCTTCCGGACCGGAGTCAAAGGGCGCCGATCCCTCGCCGGGGGTCGGCGCCTTCGTGTTCCGGCCCTACTGCCACCGGGCGCCCCGCCACAGGTCGGGGTGGAACAGGAGCAGGATCGTGAACAGCTCCAGTCGGCCGGCCACCATGAGGAACATGAGCACCACGTGCGAGGCCGGTCCCATCCAGCCGTAGTTGTCCACGGCCCCCACCTCCCCGAGCCCCGGCCCGATGTTCCCGATGGCCGCCGCGCTGGCGCCGACGGCGGTCGGCAGGTCGTGGCCGAGCAGCGCCAGCACCAGGACCCCGGCCCCATAGAGGAGGAAGAAGAGGAGCAGGAACGCAAGCACGTTCAGGAGCACGCCCTCCCCTACAACCCTGGATCCGACCCGGGTCGCCACCACCGCGCGGGGGTGCACGCTCTTCTTGAACTCGGCCACGACGTGCCGGAGCAGCACGTGGATCCGGACCGTCTTGGCGCCACCCCCCGTCGAACCGCTCATCCCCCCCATGAACATGAGGCCGAGCAGGACCAGCTGCGCGCCGATCGGCCACAGCTCGTAGTCGCGGGTCACGAAGCCCGTGGTGGTCCCGATCGAGACCACCTGGAAGAGGGCATCGCGCACGACGCGCTCGCCACCGACCTCCCGCGCCCCGCCGGAGAGGAACACCAGGGAGGCGACGATCGCCACGGCCGTCAGGATCACGGCGGCGTAGAAGCGGAACTCCGCGTCCCGCACGTACACCCGGCCGCGGCTGGCGAAGGCGCGGTAATGGAGCGCGAAGTTGACGCCCGCCAGGAACATGAAGCCGATGGTCACATACTGGATGTACGCCGAGTCGAAGGCGGCGATGGAGTCCGACCGGGGCGAGAACCCTCCCGTGGACATGGTCGAGAACGAGTGGGTCACGGCGTCGAAGACGGAGAGCCCGCCCAGGAGGTAGAGGCCGGCCTGGGCCGCCGTCATCCCGGCGTACACGTACCACAGCAGCTTGGCCGTCTGCGCGATCCGCGGCTGGAGCCGCTCGGGCGTCGGCCCCGGCACCTCCGCCCGGAAGAGCTGCATACCGCCGACCCCGAGGTACGGGAGGACCGCGATCCCCAGCACGATGATCCCCATCCCGCCGAGCCACTGGGTGAACGACCGCCAGAGCAGGATCCCGTGGGGCAGCGCCTCGATGTCGCCGAACACGGTCGCTCCGGTCGTGGTGAAGCCGGAGATGGACTCGAACACGGCGTCCACCGGCGAGTCCACCACGCCCGTCAGCAGGAACGGGAGCGCGCCGGCGAGCCCGACACTGAGCCATGCGAACGCCACGACGGCGTACCCCTCGCGCACACTCAGGTCCCGGCCGACATCGGTGAAGCGATAGCCGAGCCCCCCCACCACCAGGGGGACCGCCGCCGCCATCACGAACGCCAGCCCGTCCCCGTCCCCGTACACGAACGCCACGACGGCCGTGAGCGCCAGCGCCCCGGAGATGGCCACCAGGATGATGCTGACGACGTGGACCAGGTGCCGGATCTTCACGCGAAGAGCCGCTCGATCTCGCTGATCGCCTCGGGGAGTGCGAAGATCACCACGTGGTCACCGGCCTCGATCCGGTCGCGACCCCGCGGCGTGATCACCTGGGCGTCGCGCAGGATGGCGCCCACGATGGCGCCGTCGGGGAACGCCAGCTCCTGGATCTTCTTCCCTGCCGCCCGCGTCCCGTCCCGCACGTCGAACTCGATGGCCTCGGCGTCGATCCCCTTCAGCGTGGCCACGCTGGCCACGTTCCCCCGGCGGACGTAACGCAGGATCGCGTTCACGGTGGAGAGCCGGGGCGAGACGGCGGCATCGATCCCGACCTTGCTGACCAGCGGGACGTAGTCGAACCGGTGGATCAGGCTGATGACCTTGCGCGCGCCCTGCGTCTTGGCCAGGAGGCTCGCCAGCATGTTGGTCTCGTCGCGGGGCGTGTACGCCACGAAGCCGTCGATCCCCTCGATCCCCTCCATCTCGAGGAGCTCCATGTCCGTGGCGTCCGCGTGCAGGACCAGCGCCTTCGGCAGCATCTCGGCGAGCTCCGCGCACCGTTGCCGGTCCTTGTCGAGGATCGTGCAGTCCACGCCGTGCTCCGCCAGGTGCTGGGCCAGGTAGACCGCCTCGTCGCTCCCGCCCGCGACCATGACCCGGCGGAGCTTGAAGTCCTTGTATCCCGCCATGGCGGGGATGAACGGCATCTCCGCGGCCGGGGAGAGAATGTAGATCTGGTCGCCCGCCTCGATCCGGGTGGTCCCCCGGGGCACCACGGTCTCGCCGTCCCGCATCAACGCGACGGTGACGAAGGGCCGGTCGCCCATGGCCTCGTCCAGCTCGACCATCGACTTGCCGGCCACGGGAGCGCCCTCCCGGACCCGGAGGCCCACCAGCTGGAGCCGACCTTCGGCGAACTGCGCCAGGTCCGTGGCCGCCTCGCTGTTCAGGAGCTGGAAGGTCTCCCATGCGCACTCCCGCTCCGGGTTGATCATCAGGTCGATCCCGAGCTGCTCGCGGGAGAGCGCGCTCCCCGTTCGGTAGTACTCCGGGTTGCTCACCCGCGCGACCTTGAACCGGACCTTCATTCGGGACGCGGCCAGGCAGCTGACCAGGTTGACCTCGTCCTTGCTGGTGACGGCCAGGAGCAGGTCGGCCTTGCCGATCTTCGCCTCCTCCAGCACCGGGAGCGACGCGCCGTTCCCGCGAATGGTCAGCACGTCGAGCTGCTCCTCGATCAACCGGGCCCGCTCCGGGTCCTGCTCGATGACCACCACGTCCTGGTG